>DATFPO010000195.1:0-3155 GCA_035264745.1 Solirubrobacteraceae bacterium
GTGTTCCCTACCGCATCGATGTGCGGCACCTCATGGACACCGACAAGCGCTACGCCATCTGCTCCAACGACCCCGCCGACGTGTGCACCAAGCCGATCAGGCGCTGATACGGCCGGGATGAGCCGCGCCGGGTGGCTGGCGACGGCGGCCGCGCGGCGCCCGGGCCACCCGGCGCTGGAGGCCGAGGGCCAGGCGATCACCTACGCCGAGCTCGACGCGCGCGCCACGCGGGGGGCCCGCCGGCTGGTCGCGCGCGGGGTCACCCCCGGCGACCGCGTCGGGCTGGCGCTGGCGCCGGGAGTGGCCTTCGTGGAGGCGTTCCACGCCTGCCTTCGCCTGGGCGCCGTCGCCGTGCCCATCGACGTTCGGCTGGGTCCGAGCGAGCGCGCGGCCCAGTCGTCGGTGACGGCGCTGGTGGTCGATGAGCCGCTCGACGGCCCGCAGGCGGGCTTCGACGCCGCCCCGGCCAGGCCGCCCGAAGCCGTCGCCGCGGTGGTCCACACGTCGGGGACCACCGGCACCTCGCGCCCGGTGGAGCTGACCTACGGCAACTGGGAGGCCAGCGCGCGCGGGTCGGCGGCACGGCTGGGCCGGCTCGAGTCCGACCGCTGGCTGTGCGCCCTCCCGCTCTCCCACGTGGGGGGACTCTCGATCGTGGTGCGCAGCGCCATCCACGCCACGACCGCGATCGTCCACGAGCGCTTCGACACCGCTGCCGTGGCGGCGGCGCTGGCGACCGAGGGAGTCACGCTCGTCTCGCTGGTCCCAACCATGCTCCGAAGGCTGCTGGCCGCCGGCGCCCAATCGGCCACCGATCTGCGCTGCGCCCTGCTGGGCGGCGCGCCGCTCCCGGCGGGGCTCGGCGAGGCCGCCGTGCGGGCCGGGTATCCGCTCGCCCAGACGTATGGGCTGACCGAGGCCTGCTCGCAGGTGACCACCTCGGAGATCGGGGAACCGTCCACCGCGGGGCGGCCTCTCGATGGCACCACGGTCCAGATCGCCCCCGACGGCGAGATCCTGGTCGCCGGCCCCTCGGTGGCCCCCGCCGCGCTGGCCGCCGACGGCTTCCTGCACACCGCCGACCTCGGCCGCCTGGACGACCGGGGCCGCCTGACGGTGACCGGCCGCAAGGCCGAGTTGGTCATCACCGGCGGCGAGAACGTGGCGCCCGCGGAGATCGAGGCCGTGCTCGAGTCCCATCCCGACGTCGCCGAGGCCGCGGTGCACGGTCGTCCGGATCCGGAGTGGGGGCAGGCGGTGGTGGCGACGGTGGTCCCGCGGCCGGGCCGACGCGTGTCGGCCGAGCAGTTGCGCGCGCACTGTCGCGACCGGCTGGCCGCCTTCAAGGTGCCCAGGGTGATCGAGTTCGGGACGTCGCTGCCGCGCACCGTCTCGGGCAAGCTGCGCCGCAACCTGCTGGAGTAGACGGGTGGACCCCGACGCGTACCGCGAGACCAGCCTGGACCGCTGGCAGCGGGCGGCCGGCGGCTGGTCGCGGCGCCGGGAGACGCTCCAGCGGGTGGCCGCCCCGGTGACGGGCTGGATGATCGACGCCACCGCGCCCGAGCCCGGCCAGGTGGTCCTGGAGCTGGCCGCCGGCCCGGGCGACACCGGGCTGGCAGCGGCGAGGCGCGTGGCCCCGACCGGCAGGCTCATCTGCTCGGACTGGGCGGAGGCGATGCTCGACGTCGCCCGCGAGCGCGCCCGGGAGCTGGGCCTGGAGAACGTCGACTTCCGCGTCCTCAACGCCGAGTCGCTGGACCTCGAGACGGCCAGCGTCGACGCCGTCCTGTGCCGGTGGGGTTACATGCTGCTGGCCGACCCGGCGACGGGCCTGCAGGAGACCAGGCGGGTGCTTCGTCCTGGCGGTCGGGTCTCCCTGGCGGCCTGGGACGCGCCGGAGCGCAACCCCTGGGCCGCGGCGCCCGCCGAGGAGACGCGGCGCCGCCTCGACCTCCCGCCGCCCGCTCCCGACGAGCCCGGCATGTTCGCCTTCTCGCCGTCCGGGCGGATCGAGACGCTGCTCGCCGAGGCCGGGTTCGCCGAGGCGCAGGTGGACGCCATCGACCTGGTCATGGCCTACCGGAGCTTCGAGGACTGGTGGGAGACCACCCTGGACCTCTCGCGCCCGTTCGCGGACATGCTCGAGTCGCGCTCTGCCGCCGATCGCACCGACATCCAGGCCAGCCTACGGGACGCGCTGAGCCGGTTCGCCGCGCCCGACGGCGCGCTCGTGGTCCCCGCCCGCACGCTGGTGGCCGCGGCCACCGCGTAACAGATAGCCTGGCGCGCGCCTTGTACTACGACCAGGACGCAGATCTCGGCCAGCTCGACGGCAGGACGGTGGCCATCATCGGCTACGGGTCGCAGGGCCACGCCCACGCGCTGAACCTCAGGGACTCGGGCGTCGAGGTGGTCGTCGGGCTGCGGGAGGGGTCGCAGTCGGCGGCGCGGGCGCGCGAGGAGGGCCTGCAGGTGACGGGGATGACCGAGGCGGCCTCCCGCGGCGACATCGTGATGATGCTGGTCCCGGACGAGCGCCACCGCGAGGTGTGGGAGACCGAGGTCCGCGACGGGGTGGCCGCCGGCAACCTGCTGATGTTCGGCCACGGCTTCTCGATCCACTTCGGCGAGGTGGTCCCGCCGCCGGACGTGGACGTCGCGATGGTGGCCCCCAAGGGTCCCGGGCACCTGGTGCGCCGGCAGTTCACCGAGGGCCGAGGGGTTCCCTGCCTGATGGCCATCCACCAGGACGCCACCGGATCGGCGCGCGAGGTCGTGCTGGCCTACGCCAAGGGAATCGGGGGGACGCGCGCCGGGATGATCGAGACCACCTTCCGCGACGAGACCGAGACCGACCTGTTCGGCGAGCAGGCGGTCCTGTGCGGCGGGGTCACCGAGCTGGTCCGCGCCGGCTACGAGACCCTGGTGGACGCCGGCTACGACCCCCGCCTGGCCTACTTCGAGTGCCTGCACGAGCTCAAGCTGATCGTGGACCTGATGTACGAGAAGGGCATCACCGGGATGCGCCACTCGATCTCCAACACCGCCGAGTACGGCGACCTGACACGCGGCAAGGCGGTGATCGGGGAGCCCACGCGCGAGGCGATGCGCCGGATCCTGGCCGACATCCGCAGCGGGGACTTCGCGCGCGA
>DATFPO010000196.1:0-3118 GCA_035264745.1 Solirubrobacteraceae bacterium
CGTCTGATGGCCCGGGTGCACGCCGCCGTCTGGCGTCCGATGGACGGTCAGGGCACCGTGGAGTACGTGGCGCTGATCCTGCTGGTGGCCATCGTCCTGACCGGGGTCGTGGCCGCCACTCGCAAGACCAGCATCGGCGGCGGCGAGATCGGCGAGACGATCGTGGCCAAGCTGAAGGCCGCGCTGGAGAGCGTCAAGTGAGCTAGCCCTCCGACGCCCGGACCCGGCGCGGCGGTCTGAGAACATCCCCCGGGTGCCGGGCGAACCCTCCGCCTCAAGCCCGATCGCGGTCTTCGACTCTGGGGTCGGCGGCCTGACCGTCCTTCACGAGCTGCTGGTCTCGTTGCCCCACGAGGACTTCGTCTACCTGGGGGACACGGCCCGCTTCCCCTACGGTGATCGAAGCCCCGAGGAGCTGCGCCGCTTCGCGCTGGAGATCTCCGAGCTGCTGCTGCGAGCCGGGGCCAAGCTGCTGGTGGTGGCGTGCAACGCCGCGACCTCCACGGCGCTCGACGCGGTCGAGCGGTTCGTGGCGGCGAGCGAGCATCCCGTCGACGTGCTGGGGGTGGTCATCCCCGAGTCCCAGCAGGCGGTGGAGGCGACCCACAACGGCCGCATCGGGCTGCTGGCGACGCCGGCCACGGTGGCCAGCGGCGCGTACGCCCGCGCCGTCACCGCCGCCGATCCCCACGTCGAGCTGATCAGCGTCGCCTGCCCCGACCTGGCTCCGGCCATCCAGACCGGCCTGCTGTTCGATCAGCGGATCGTCGACGTGGTGCGCTCCCACTGCGAGCCCCTGAAAACCGCCGGAGTGGACACCGTCATCCTGGGGTGCACCCACTATCCGCTGGTCGTGCCGATGCTCCAGCGCACCCTCGGACGCGACGTGAGCCTGATCAGCTCGGGGGCCGCGATGGCTCGCCGGGTCGAGCACGCGCTCGCGGTCCGCGGCATCGGGAGCCCCCGGGCGGGAGAGGGCGACTACCGCTTCATGTGCACCGGGGACGTCGAGGCATTCCGGTCGCTGGGCGGGCGCTTCCTCCAGATGCCGCTCGGGGAGGTGGTCCACGTCGGTCTGCCCGCCGAGGTGGCGGCGTGAGCCGGGAGCGCGCGGGTGACCGGGCGGCTGACGAGCTTCGGCCGGTGGCGATAGAGCCGGGGTTCGTCCGCACCGCCACGGGCTCGGCGCTGATCTCGGCGGGGGAGACGCGGGTCATCTGCACCGCCTCGGTGGGGCAGGGCGTCCCACGCTGGCTGATGGGTCAGGAGCGGGGATGGGTCACCGCCGAGTACGGAATGCTCCCCGCGTCCACCGGCGAGCGCAAGCAGCGCGACGCCGCCAGGGGGCGTCTGGACGGGCGCACCGTGGAGATCCAGCGCCTGATCGGCCGCGCGCTGCGCGGCGTGATCGACTTCGTCGCCCTGGGGGAGCGGACCGTGTACCTGGACTGCGACGTGCTCCAGGCCGACGGCGGCACCCGTTGCGCCGCTATCACCGGGGCCCAGGTGGCCCTCGAGCTCGCGTGTGACCGGCTGCTGGCCGAGCAGGTGATCGAGCGCTCGCCGGTGACGGGCTCGGTGGCGGCGGTCTCGTGCGGGATCGTCGACGGCGAGCCGCTCCTGGACCTCGACTATGTCGAGGACTCGGCGGCGGAGGTGGACGCCAACGTCGTCATGACCGGGGACGGCGGGCTGGTCGAGGTGCAGGCCACGGCTGAGCGGACTCCCCTGTCGCGGACCCACCTGGACGAGCTGCTGGCGCTAGCGGCGGGGGGGATCGAGGGGCTGCGCGAGGCGCAGGTGCAGGCGCTGCGCGACACCGGCCGGTGAGGCTGCTGCTGGCCACCCGCAACCCCCACAAGCGGCGGGAGTTCGCCCGCCTGCTGCCCGGCCATGAGGTGGCGCCGCTGCCGGAATGGGTCTCGCTGCCGCCGGAGACGGGGTGCTCGTTCGCGGAGAACGCGCTGGCCAAGGCCCGCGCGGTCGCGCAGGCGACCGGGGAGCCGGCGATCGGGGACGACTCGGGCATCGAGGCGGCCGCGCTGGACGGAGCCCCCGGTATCTACTCGGCCCGGTTTGCCGGGGAGGGGGCCGACGACGCCGGCAACCTGGCCAAGCTGCGCCGGCTCGCGCCGGCGGGAAGCGCCCTGCGCTACGTGTGCGCGATCGCCTACGCGGATGGCGGGTCGCGCGGCGAGCGGCTGTTCGAGGGGCGCTGCAGCGGACTGATGGCGGCCGAGGCCCGCGGCGAGCGGGGGTTCGGCTACGACCCGGTGTTCGTCCCCGACCACCGCGACGGGCGCACGATGGCCGAGCTGACCGACGCCGAGAAGGACGCGATCAGCCACCGCGGGCGGGCGGCACGCCGGCTGCTGGCATGGCTCGACGGCTGAGGGGGCGGGCGTCCGTGATCTCCGACGCCGCCATGCCGGGGCGCACCCCCGCCGCCGCGGTGTCGGTGGTGTCCAACAGCGCGTTGATCCTGCTCAAGTTCGTCGCCGGGTCGATCACCGGCTCGGTGTCCATCCTCACCGAGGCGCTGCACTCCTCGATCGACCTCATCGCCTCGGTGGTGGCCTTCTTCTCGGTGCGCAAGGCCGAGGAGCCGGCGGACGAGGATCACCGCTACGGCCACGAGAAGATCGAGAACGTCGCCGCCGGCATCGAGGGGATGCTCATCCTGGTCGGCTCGGGGGTGATCGTGTTCGAGGCGATCCGGAGGCTGGTCGAGGGGGCGGCGGTCGAGCGGCTGGGCTTCGGGATCGTGGTCATCGCGGTGTCGATGGTGGTCAACCTGGCGGTCTCCGCCTTCGTGGCCGGCCGCGGGAAGGCCACCGGGTCGGCGGCACTGGAGGGCGACGCCGCCCATCTGCGAACCGACGCGCTCACCTCGGCCGGCGTGCTGGCCGGGCTGGTGGCGGTGCAGATCACCGGCGAGAGCTGGATCGATCCCGCGGTGGCGCTCGCGGTCGCCGCGGCCATCGTCTGGTCCGGCCTGCGGATCATGTTCCGCAGCGCCCGCGTGCTGGTCGACGAGGCGCTGCCCGAGAGCGAGCTGGAGGCCATCACCGGCGCGGTCCGATATTTCGGGCCCCGCGGCGTGGCCGGCTTCCACCAG
>DATFPO010000197.1:0-13531 GCA_035264745.1 Solirubrobacteraceae bacterium
GTCGATCGATCGATCTCCGGGACGCATGGCCCGTCCCCAAACGGCCTCGAACAGTTCCTGCCGGCTGACGATCCGCCCAAGGCGGCGTGCTAGCTCAACGAGGGTGGCGTATTCTCGGACCGTCAGCGTTAGCGGCTGATACCCCGCGACCACCAGGCCCCCCTCAAGTCGAATCTCGAGTGGCCCGGCACGGACAACGTCCGGGGTGCTATCGGGCGTACGATCGGACGACGGATCCGGGACGAACTCCAAGACGCACAGAGATGACCGGATTAGCGGCACGCGCGTGTTACCTGGCTGTGAACTGCGCGTGAATATCCGGTACGTGCGGCGGGGTTGGGATCCGCGGCACACGCGCAGATCAGCCCGTAGACCACGAGCGAGAATCCTCCCAGCAGACTTCCGGCGACGCGCATTCAGGGCCGGGGGGACCCGCGAGAGGATGACCAGTGCTTGACCGGTCGGGGACGCCTCGCGAGCGTCCCGTCGAGCCTGGGAGAGTGAGACGCTTTAACGCCCACGACCCCGGGCAGGGAGGTCCGGGGCCGTGGCTGAGGGTCTGGCCCGCAGAGGCTCCCGTCTCCGAAGGGCGTTGGTGTGAAGAGATGGGGAAATCCGTGCTTCACCAGGGGTTCACCGCTCGGCAACCGCACGGAAACAACTGGCTTGCAGGCGAGTCCTACCGTTGCCCCATGACCTCCAAGACCTCACTGCCCCCGCTGGGCCTAGCCCCTCCCGCCGACGACGCCGGCCGGAAGCGGATCGCCGCCCGCCTGGGCATCAACGTGCCCTCCCAGTGGTGGCCCACCGCGCCGATGCTCAAGGGCTTCGAGGCGGCAGGCTTCCGTTGGGTGCAGGTGCACACTCCGCCCCGCGGCGTCCTTTGCGACCGCCGCGATGCCGCACGCCAGCATGCCGCCGCGCTGCGGGCCACGCTCGCGACCTGCGGCCTGCAGCTGGTGCTGCACGGCCCCGACGATCTCAGCGCCGGAACGCCTGAGCACGACCGCGCGCTGGACGGCCTGCTCGAGTACGCCGCGGCGACTCGCGCCCGGTACGTGGTCTACCACGGGGCCAACTTCCCGATCGCCGACGGCGGCCAGCAGGCCGCGGTGACCCGTGACCGCGCCCGGGCCGAGGAGGCGGCGCTACAGGAGCGTCTGGATCGACTCGAGTCCCTCGGCGTGACCCTCGCGGTGGAGAACCTGGCGCCCGTCTTTCCCGGGCCGCCGCGCCTGTGCCACTCGCCGGCGGTGGTGCACGGCCTCGTCCAGCGATTGGGCTCGCCCCGGGTGCGGATGCTCCTGGACATCGGCCATGCCCACATCACCGGGTCGGCGAGCGAGGCCCTGCGGTCGGCGACGGACGAGATCTCGCTGTTCCACCTCCACGACAACTTCGGATGCTCGCGTCCGGCGAACGCGGCACCCGCTCTGGATCCCCTGCGCCTGGACCTGCACCTCGCGCCCGGCAACGGCCGGGTCCCCTGGCGACAGCTGGCGCCGCGCCTCGCCGACCACCCGGCGCCCCTGGTGCTGGAGGTGCATCCGCCCAACCGGCCGGAGCCCCTGTCGGTGGCCAGGGTGACCACCGAGCTGCTCGCCGGGCGGGCGACGCGCGTGGACGGATCGCGCTCCGCGGTCGCCGACGGCGGCAGGCCCTCGCGAGTGCCGCTGGGCTGACCAGGGCAGCGGATTACGCGAGCGCAGCCGACTGGCGGGCCGGCCGAAGCCATGCGACGTAGGAATTTCTGTCGCCTTACAGGGCTTTTGCCATCAGGTGACCCCTCGCCTGCCCAGCGAGAGTTCATTACTACGGTCGGCGCTACGCCGCTGGTCGGCTTAGCCGCTCAGGCCGGCCTTCGCCTGAGCATCAGTGGGCTCGGTTTCCGTTGGGAAGCGCCAGCGGCGGAATCTCCACGGCCTCGCTGTCGAAGACCTGGGGGCGAGACGCTTGAGGCTGGCGATGATGTCCTCGGCCTGACGGTGTTCGTGGATGACGGTCGGTTCGCCGCGCTGCTTGAGCGCATGGTCCAGGGCGATTCCCTTGGTCACCGAGAAGTTCCGGGCCGCCGTGCTGGCGTCCTTGATGCTGCCGTCCCTGAGCTGGCCCCGCGCCTTGGCGATCGCCTCTCGCTCGGCCTCGCCGGCGACGTGGGCGATCTCGACCTGCTCCTGTGCGATGACCTCCCTGATGCGCTTGGTGTGGCGGTTGGCAATCTCCTGGAAGCGGTCGGCGTGCTTGGTCTTCCAGTCCTGCAGCGTCGCCTTCGGGACCCTGTGCCCCTGCGCCTTTAGTTGGCGCTCGGCCGCGGCCGCGTTGCCCCCTAGAACGGCGAGGGCAAAGAGACCACGGTCGACCTGCTCGGGCGTGTATTTGGAGCTCGGGCGCTTTTCAACCATGCCGACCTACCGTAGGGGTGTAATCGGCATTCGCACCGAAAGCGCCAAAAGGCGCGCTCAGCTCCCGGGATGTGACGCTAGCGGCGGTTCGCCCTACACCCGCTTTCGACGCGCCCTTGAGACCGGGGATGTCGCACTCGTCAAAGCGGCAGCGGCAGAGCTGCCCCACGTCGGGCTCGTCGACGCGCTCAAGATCGTCTGGCTCTACCGCGAGGACGACCAGCTCTACGAGCGCGCGGCGGTCCGGTGGGTCGGACGGTTCGCGCTGGAGGCGACGAGCGCGACCCTTGAGGACGTGCAGAGCGCACTCTCGGGCCTCGCTGGCGTGGCCATGGGTTTCCCGGGAGCGCTGGAGGAGCTGGCGAACCTCTGCCGTGACTGCGGAATCACGAGGATTTAAGCGACCCGTCCTCCCACCGTTTAGGGTCGACCACGGGACAGTCGTGGGACAGTCGAGCACCAATCCCAGCGGTCCATAGCGGTCCATAGCGGACCTACTCAGGCACAAAATCCCCACTCAGGCACGGGTGGACGGATTGGTCGAGTTCGTGCGCTCGCGCGCCACCGCGGCGCTTCGCGCCGGCGCCGAGCGCTGAGGCCGTCCGCGACGGCGCGGCCCGGGCGGTGCTTCAGTCCGGGTCGCCGTGGTCGCCCGGGTCTATCCTGGCTGCTGCCCGCCAGCGCACCCGGACGTCCCGGTAGGTGACGCCCGGCTCGACCTCGTCGGGGAGATTCTCGCGCTCGCTGCTCGACACCTGCTCGCGCGGCTGGTCGCCGGTGAACCCTACCTCGACGTCGGGGACCCGCTCGAAGCGCAGGCTCTTGGCCTTGACCACCGCGCCGATCTCCACGTCGGGGCGATCGATCCGATCCGGGTCGTCTCCCGCCACGCCTCAGGCTTCCTGGGCCTGGCGCACGTCGTTGACCGTGATGCGGCCCTCGGCGCCGGTGCCCTCGACCTCGTCGAGGTCCACGCCCAGCTCCTTGGCGGTCCTCAGGGCCGCCTCGGTGGCGTGGTGACGCTCGGCACGCCGTTGGCGACGGCGCTGGCCCAGCTCCCGGGCCTTGCGCGTCGCGGCGAGCCCCAGGTCCTTGGCCTCGTCAGAGGCAGCGGAGCCGATCTCCCGGGCGACCGTCTTGGCGACCTCCTTGGCGAGCCCTCCTGGGCCGGCGTCGGCCGGGATCCCGCCGTCGGTCTGCCCGGCCGGAGCCGCGCCACCGGCAGCCTGCTGACCGGCCTGCTCCTGCGCCGGCCCGCCCGCGTCCTGGGGCTGACCCTGGGCGGCCTGTCCCTGGGCCGCCTGTCCCTCGCCCTCCTGCTGCTCGCCCTCCTGCTGCTGGCCTTGCCCGCCACCCTGCTGCTGGCCTTGCCCGCCACCCTGCTGCTGCCCACCGCCCTGCTGGCCCAGCTGGCCCGCGGCGCCGGCGACTCCCCCGACCGCCTGTCCCAACTCGCCCGCGGCCTGGCCCGCGCCCTGGGCGACTCCGCCGACGCCCTGGCCCAGCCCTCCGGCCGCCTGTCCGGCGCCCTGGGCGACGTCCCCGACACCCTGGCCGAGCCCTTCGGCCGCCTGTCCGGCGCCCTGTCCGACCTGCCCCACCGTCTGCCCGAGGCCTCCGACCGTCTTGTCGAGGTTGCCGACCGCCTGGCCGGCACCCTGGCCGACGTCGCCCAGCGCCTGGCTCGCGCCCTGGCCGAGCTGGCCGGCGGCCTCCCCCGCGCCCTGGCCCACGTCTCCGACCGCCTCTCCGGCGCCCTTTCCGACGCCCTCGACAGCTTGGCTGGCCCCCTTGCCGATCTCTCCGGTCGCCTGGCCCGCGCCCTTGCCGACGTCCTGCACGGCGCCCTCGGCGCCTTCGCCGACGTCCTCCACGGCCTCGCCGGTCTCGCTCAACGTATGACCGGCGCCCGACCCGACGTCCTCGACGGCGTGGCCGAGGCTCTTGACGAGCTCGGGGTTGCGATCGAGGGTGGTGAGTACCCGATCCACGATCGCGGCGACGTGATCCAGGCGAACCTTCAGCAGGGCCTGCGCCTCGACGCCCTTGATGTCGAGCTTCACCTTGCCCAGGTGGACGTACACGCCGACATTGAGCTTGACCAGGTCGAGCACCTGGGCCTTGAGGGCGACGTGGGCGTCGAGGTCGTCGAGCTCGAAGTGGATTGAGTCGACCTTGACCACAGGGACATCGAGCAGCACGTCGGGGTCACCGCCGGGGTCTCGGCCCGGGTCCCCTCCGTCGGGAGTCGCGTAGCTGCGGTACTCGCGCTCCGCCATCGTCTCCTCGCCGCCGACGTTCTGCGCGAACCGGTACTTCTCGGTCTTCTGGGAGGCGCTGCGCCCGTTCGGGGAAGCGTTGCGCCGGCGGCGCGTGGGGGACTTCGACGATTTTGGAGTCTGCCGTGCCATAACCGTCTCCTTATTGCTGTCCGCCCTGGGCCTGCTGTCCGCCCTGGGCCTGCTGGCCGCCCTGGGCCAGGTTGCCTGTCGCCTGCTGGACCCCCTGTCCGACGCCCGCGACCCCCTGACCGGCGCCCTGGCCCACCTGGCCGAGCGCCTCCTGCGCCCCCTGCCCGACGCCGGCCACCCCCTGGCCGGCGCCCTGCCCGATCTGGCCCACTCCGCGGCTGGCTCCCTTCCCCACCTCGCCGACCGCCTGCCCGGCACCCTTGCCGACGTCCTGGACCGCGCCCTCGGCACCCTCGCCAACGTCCTCGACGGCCTCACCGGTGTGGGCGAGAAGCTCGCGCGTCCCGCCACCCACCTGCTCGACGGCCTGGCCGACGCTCTCGAGGAGCTCCGGGTTGCGGTCGAGCGTGACCAGGACCCGGGCCAGGATGGCGTTGACGTTGTCGAGCCGCGCCTTGAGCAGGGCCTGCGCCTCCACGCCTTGGATGTTGAGCTCGACCTTGCCGAGGCTGACGTCGGCTCCGACGCTCAGCTGCAGGATCTTTCGGACCTCCGCCATCACGGCGACCTGCGCGCGCAGATCGTCCACCTCGAGGTCGATCTCGTCCACCTTCACCACCGGCACGTCGACCAGCAGGTCCGGACCCTCGGGGATCTCATCGGGGTCGACCAGCGTGTAGTCGGGGAAGTCGCGCTGGGAGCGCGTGCGGTCGGAGGACCGGCGCCCATTGCGGCGGTTGGAGCGCGAACGCGCCGTGGACTTGCCCGACCCGCCGCCGGAGCGGCCGCCTCGGGCGGAGCCGCTCCTCGAGCGGCCGCTCGACGACTTCGAACCCGCGCCTCGACTGGCCATTCGCGTCGCCTCCTATCCGTGGGCTGAGGGTCGAAGCGGGCTCACGACATCGCCTTGCCGATGGTCTCCGCCTTCTTGCGCGTGGTCTTGACCTCGCTGGCCAGGTGACCGAACTGCTCGCCGGCCCGCCGGATCTCCTTGGCCAGATCGCCCCCGTTGCTGGTGCCGGGGATCGGGATGCCTAGGACCTTGCGGGGGCGCCGGTGCCGCCGCTCGACCAGGACGCCGGCCGCCGCGCCGAGCGCCGCGGTGGCGGCCGGGAGCACCACGTTCTTCGCCGCGCTGGCGACGCCGCTCGCGGCGCTGCTGCCGACGTCCCTGGCGCGGCCGGTCGGGCGGCCGTTTCGCGAGGCGGCGGTCCGCGAGCGCGACGCCGCGCGGGCCTTCGGCCGGGACCCCGACCCCGAGCGCGAGCTCGGTCGGCTCGAGGTGGAGCGCCTGCTCGAGGCGGGTCTTGCGCCCGAGCCGGTGGTACGGCGCGACGACCGGCTGGGACCCGACGACCCCCGTCTGGACGAGTTGCCGTTCGAGTCGCGGCTGGAGGCCGCGCGCCTTGTCTGCTGAGCCATTTTCCTCCCCTTCCCATCGGGAAAAGCTCTGCTTGATACGGAGTACCCACAGCCCCGCGCCCCTACACCACCTGCCACCGGCGGCTGGTTTGGCGGCGCCGGCCCCGAGCTCGTTTGACGCCCCCGGCCCCGGGTAAGCGCGACGCGCCGGCGTCAGCGGGCCGGCGGATCCGACCCGAGAGGAGCGCCATGAAAGCGGTGGCCTGGCACGGCAAGCGCGACGTGCGAGTCGACACGGTCCCCGACCCGGCCATCGAGGAGCCCACCGACGCCATCATCCGGGTCACCTCGAGTGGCATCTGCGGCTCGGACCTTCACCTCTACGAGGTCATGGGCCCGTTCATGCAGGAGGGCGACGTCCTGGGGCACGAGCCGATGGGGATCGTCGAGGAGACCGGCGCAGGGGTGACACACGTGCAACCCGGCGATCGGGTGGTGATCCCGTTCAACGTCTCGTGCGGGCACTGCTTCATGTGCACCCACGGGCTGCAATCACAGTGCGAGACCACGCAGGTTCGCGAGCACGGCACCGGCGCCTCGCTGCTGGGCTACACCAAGCTCTACGGGCACATCCCGGGCGGGCAGGCCGAGTTCCTGCGGGTGCCCCACGCCCACTACGGCGCGATCAAGGTCCCCGACGGACCGCCCGACGACCGCTTCGTCTTCCTGTCCGACGTCCTGCCCACCGCCTGGCAGGCGGTCGAGTACGCCGACGTCACCGAGGGCGGCAGCCTGGTCGTCCTGGGGCTCGGCCCCATCGGCGAGATGTGCGCCCGGATCGCGCTGCATCGCGGGCACAGGGTGATCGGGGTGGACCTGGTGCCCGAGCGCCTGGCTCGCAGTGCCGGCCGCGGGGTGGACGTGCTCGACCTGCGCGAGCATGAGGACGACCTGGCCGAGACCATCCGCGAGATGACGGGCGGGCGCGGCGCCGACTCGGTGATCGACGCCGTGGGCATGGAGGCGCATGGCTCGCCCGGCGCGAGACTGGCCCACCAGGTCACCGGCCTCATGCCGGACTCCGTGGCCGAGAGGTTGATGCAGACGGCCGGCATCGACCGGCTGCACGCGCTGTACCTGGCGATCGACGTCGTGCGCCGGGGCGGGACGATCTCCCTGAGCGGGGTCTACGGCGGGATGGCCAACCCCGTGCCGATGCTGACCCTGTTCGACAAGCAGGTGCAGCTGCGCATGGGGCAGGCCAACGTCCGGCGCTGGGTGGACGACATCATGCCGCTTCTGGGAGACGACGACCCGCTCGGCGTGGACGCCTTCGTCACCCACAAGCTGCCGCTCGAGCAGGCGCCCGAGGCGTACGAGAAGTTCCAGAAGAAGGAGGACGGGGCGATCAAGATTCTCCTTCAGCCCTGACCGCCCGTAGGAGCAGCCCGCGCCGCGCCGGGGTGCGAGCCGCATCGCGCGGCGCTGATTAGACGCGCCGCGCCGCCGCGCATATGCTGGCGGCGGAGCCAGGGCGGAACGACTCCGACGCCCGGCTTCGTGACCGGCCGTCGAGCCGCACCGCCTCCGAGCTGCCGAAGGGGCGGGCGTGCCGGCTGTAGTCAACCCACGAACGGCGGCGTCCCGATGCCCGAGCGGAATGGAAACCGTGGCAGGAGCTTTGGCCTCGTGGCCAAGAAGCTCGACTCGGCGTACGTCATCCGGGTCCGCGGCGAGATCGACGTGGCGACGGCGCCCGAGGTCCGCCGCGCCCTGGGCAGCGCGATAACCATGCCCAGCCTGCGAGTGGTCCTCGACCTCTGCGACGTGAACTTCATCGACTCCACCGGCCTGCAGGCGCTGCTGCACGCGCAGCGACGACTACGGGACCTCCACCGCAATTTCGTGATCGTCTGCCCGGGCGGCCAGGTGCTCAGGGCGTTCGAGATCGCCAACCTGCTGGACACCTTCCGCGTAGCGGCCAGCTTGGAGGCGGCGCTGGCGGAGTGAGCGGCCCGGCCGGCGGCGAACGCCGGGCTGGCGCGCCGCCGCCCAGCGCCAAACTCAGAGGAGGACCACCGCCAGCGCGGCGATGGCGGCCGCGACGGCGAGGACGACCGCCGCGATCCCGAACTTCTTGGCCGGCGAGGCCCGCTGCACGGACTCGGCGGCGCCCGCGCCCCGCTCGATCCCCGAGCCCAGCGCGCGCGAGGCCCACCCGAACTCCAGCGAGAGCATCGCCAGCCCGATCGGGATCACCACGAACGCCGGACCCGGGAGCACCACCAGCGCGATCCCGGCCGCGACGATGATCGCCGCCGCCACCACCCAGGCCACGCGGTAGGGCTTGGATCGCTGACGGTGCTGGTCCCGGCGGTTCTCGATCTTTCCCGGGACCTCGGCGAGCCTGTCCGAGACCTTGGTCATGAGCCGCCGGGGACCCTCTTGCGCAGGCCGCGGCCCGCCTCGACCGCGCCGTCGAGCAGCCGCTGGCCCCAGGACAGCAGCTTGGCGGTCCAGTCGCCGACGAACCCCGCACGGCGGTCGCTCTCAGCTGCGATCCGGTCGAGCCGGCGATTCATCCACCGCTCCACGCGCCTGGACGCCCGCGGGGCGGCCAGCCCGATGAAGAAGAGCACAACCATGGTGATGACCAAAACGGGCAGGATCCGCATGCCCGTCGGGTACCCGCCCGGCGTGGGCGACATGCGCCGCGGCCGGCCGTGACCTCAGGCCGCGAGTAGCGGTCAGCTGATCTCGGCCGAGGCGTAGTCGGCGAGGGCCATCACAGTCAGCTGGGGGTTGACCGTGACCGACGACGGGAACACGCTGGAGTCGCAGACGTAGACGTTCTCGGTGCCCTGGACGCGGAAGCGCTGGTCGACTACGCCCTTCTTCGGGTCGCGGCTGACGGCATTGCCGCCCTGCGGATGCGACGTGTGAAGCTGGATGTCGGTGTTGTCGCGGATCAGGTCGTCCAGCTCCTCGACCTGGTCGGGGGCCGAGTAGGAGAGCGAGCGGAAAGTCAGCGGCATCACCCGCTCGGCTCCGGCCGCGAACAGGATCCTGCTGGCCAGCTTGGTGCCCTTGACCAGCAGCCTGAGGTCGGCGTCGGTGGGAACGTAGTCGAGCTTCATCCCCCGTCCGCGGAAACCCGGCCTCACGCTGCCGTTTCGCGCCGAGCCGACTACCACGCCCACGCAGGCCAGGTGCGCGTAGCGCCGCATGTTCTCGAAGTGATCGCGAAACCAGCCGGGCATCAGCAGGGCCTGCGTGCCAACCGGGTTGAACCACGCCTCGAAGATCGTCCTGGAATCACCCGCCGGGCGGTAGGCATGGGAGATCTGCAAGCCATCGAAGGAGTTCAACCGCTCCGCAAAGTCACCCGTGACCGGAGTTCCGACGTTGAACGACAGGCCCCTTCCCACCCGCGGACCGCCCAGGCTGCTTCGCTGGAGAAGGAGGCTGGACGCGATCGCGCCGCCGCAGACGACCACCGTCTTGGCGGTAACCAGCAGCTCGCGTCCGTTGGACAGGCGGCATCGGATCTCCGTGTCGCGCCCGCCGCGGGGGACGATTCTCTCGGCCCGGCACTCGCTGACAATCCGCACCGGATTTTTCCTGGCCTGAGCCCGCACCAGCGTGGTGTCGAGCGCGGAGAGCTTCTTGCCGAACGGGCATCCGATGTTGCAGTAGCCCGAGCCCAGGCAGTCGTGAATGTTGGCGTCGACGACGCTGAGGTCTCCCTCGAGGCCGAGCTTCATGATGCCCTCGGCCATCTTCATCCCTCCGGCTTGCAGCGGAGCGTCCACCTGGCTCTCGACCGGGAAGTAGTCCTGCATCCGCCGGAACGATTCGGCGAGCCGCTCCTCCTCCAGGCCGGCGTCGAGCCCTTCGGGGTCGTTCCAGCGCGAGAGCGCGGGCTCGGGGAGGTCGAAGCAGACGGCGTTGTTGATCACGGTTCCGCCGCCGACGCACTTGGCCTGGAGCACCTGGAAGCGGGCGTCGGTGGACATCTGCATCCCGCCGTCGGCGAACAGCGCCGAGAACTGGACGCGCTCGTCCTCAGAGAAGTCGCGCGGATCGACGTGGCGCCCACCCTCCAGCACGGTCACGTCGCGTCCCCGCCCGGCGAGACGGTCGGCGAGCACGGCGCCGGCGGCGCCGCTGCCGACGATCGCCACGTCGGCCGTGATCCACTCCGCGTCGAGCTCGTCCGGCGTTCTGACCCTGAGGCCGGGGCGGTCACGCTCCACGCGGGCGATCGCCTCGCGGGAGCGCTGGCGCTGCGAGAACGGGACGTAGCCGCTGCCGGAGAACGTCCGCGGATCGGCGTAGTAGCCGATGATCGCGAGCTGTTGGGCGGCGAACAGCATGCTCTGGATGGGGCGGCGCACCAGCCCGGGAAGCCTGCGCTCCACCACGTCGCGGTTGAAGCAGCGCTCAATGAACTCGAGCCGCCGGTCAGATGACATCAGCGGGTAGAGAGGGCGAAGGCGCACCAGGGGATAGACGGTCAAAGCCGACAGCGCGAGCTTCGACTTCCACTTGTCGTGAGCGGTGAATGAGTCCAGGTAATCGTCGATGCCCGCCGCGACCTGCTCCGGAGTCAGCAGCTCGTCATCGCCTATGACCAGCACCTCGGCCATCGCCATCGCCGTCCGGTGCTGGTGCGGCGCCAGATACCGAAGTGAGTACCGGGCCTTGGCGGCGGAGTGGTAGAGGAGCGCGAGGCCGATGATCAGCGCGCTGGCCAGTGCCGCCCAGACCCAGGCGAGGAGCGTCGGGTCCGGAACCGGTATTCCGAACGGCTCACCGAACGAGCCCGCGACACTGGCGGTATGGCCCAGGGCCAGCATGAACAGCAGCGAGCCGACGATGAGCACGTGTCCGGCGATCACAATCAGCGCAGCCCAGCCGTTCTGTCGCACGTCCCCCGCGGCGATGAAGCAGAGCGCGGCGAACAGGCCGTCCTTGGCCACCGAGTTCGCGATGAAGGGAAACTCGGTCTCGGGGTGGAGCGCGCCCTGGACCAGGTAGCTGGCGGCAAACCCGATGAACAGCAGCGTCAACAGCCGCAGGACCAGCTCGATCCGGCGTTCCTGAGGGGTGAGCGGGCTCCCCTGCACGGTAGCGACTAGGCGGTGTCCGCCTGCGCCGGCTCGCCCTCGGCCGGCTCGGTTCCCTCCTGCTCGACCCAGCGCATGGCCTCGTCGCGGTCGTATGTCTCGTGGACCCGCACGCAGGTGTCTCCCTCGAAGCTGAACACCTGCACGACGCGGTCGGAGATATCGAGCCTGGACATCTCACCGGTTCCGGACCGGCGCGCGACAACGACGACGCGATCGCCGGCGTCGACAATCTCCTGGGGTTCGAGTCGCAGCTGCCCGACCGCGGCTCGCCACTGCGCCCAGAAGCGCTCGAGCCCCTCATAGCCGCGATAGGTCCCGGGCTCGGGATCCTCCGGCGGGGTAATCCACTCCACGTCCGGGGACATGTGCTCGAGGACCCACTGGCGGTCGCCGCGGTTCCACGACTCGTATCCACGCCTCACCAGTTCGACCAGGCTCTGCGACATACCCGTCCCCGCATGCGAGTCTCGCATCGCGCGCGGGTCGCTGTCCAGCCCGGCGGGAACGGCCGAACTCCCCTGCCCCACCGCTGGGTGCCGACAGGGGTCCGCCCGGGCGGCCTACTTGACCGTCAGCTTGCCCTGCATGCCCGCCTGGCGGTGGCCGTCGATCGAGCAGTAGAACGTGTAGGTCCCCGGCTTGAGGTCCACGGTGGCCTTGGTCGACGAGCCGGTGATCGTGCTGGTGCCGCCGAGCTGCTTTCCCCCCGGCCCTTCGATCTGGACGTTGTGCGCAAGCGGCGCCTGGTTGGTGAAGTCGATCGTCACCTTCCCTGCCTTGGCGGTCAGTGATGAGACGTCGAACTTCAGCTCCCCGGAGGGATCGGCGGCGATCTTGAGGGCGCCTGTGGCGCCGGTCTGGGCCGATGTGGCGCCGGTCTGGGCGGGGGTGGCGCCGGTCTGGGCGGTCGTGTTGGCCGTGGTGCCGCTCTGGCCGCCGCAGCCGCCGACCAGCCCGATGGCCAGGGCGAGCATGGCGGCGTTGAGCGCGGAGGACGGGTTGAGCGGCATCGGCTCTCCTTTCAGGCGTTGTCGGGATCCTGCTTCGGCGGGGCTGCCCGCTTGAGCAGAATCCCTGAGCGCTTCAACGTCGTCTTAAGAGCCTGCGGCGCCGCCTGCCCTCACAACTTCACGGTCGTCCCGGCAAGCGCGATGAACCAGACGCAGAGGGCCACGATCCAGACGCAGGCGGTCAACACCCTTCCGACCGGGCTGGCGGAGACGGTCGAGCCGTCCCGCCGGCGGGCGATGACTGGGCGTTTCTCACAACGCACAGCGGGCACTCTGATCGCCAGCGAACGAAGCCGGCGAGGTGGCCGGCCGGGAGGAGGCGACATGGAACTCTTGGTGCCGTTGGCGGCGCTCGGACTGGGCTGGATCGGGGTGGTCATCGTGGTCATCCTGATCATCATCCTGGTGACGCGAATCCTGTGAGCGCTGGCGGGGACGTGGCGCTCCGGCGTCACGTTTCCCGCTCGTACTGGACCGCCGGCGGTCGGCCGCGGCCACCGGCGGCCGCTGTCTCGCCCGACCGCCGTCGTCGTGGGGCGTTCACCCCGGAGACCCGCGCTCGACTGACGGTGGCGAATCGGGTGATCAGACGGGGAGACCGAGCCCGACCCGTGCGAACTCCTCCGCCATGCGGGCCCCGACGACCTGCAGGGCCGAGGCCGGGCGGATCATCACCTTGAGCTCAGCGATCCGGCCATCCTCGTCGAACGTGAGCTTGTCGATCCCCTCCACCTGCTTCCCGTCGACTTCGGTTGCGAACTCGAGCATCGCGACCCGGTCGTCGGGGTCCTCGAGCTGGTGCACGTAGCGGAAGCTCTCACCAAGTCCGAGCGCTTTCTCGGCCGCCCGTAGGACCTTCAGGACCTGATCCCGACCCTCGTATGGCTTGAACAGCACCGGGCTCCGAAAGATGGCGTCCTCACGAAAGAGCTCGGGAACCCGGTCGAGATTCCCTTCCTCCACGGCGGTGCGAAAGCGGGCGGAGAGCATCGGTGGCATCAGGCGAGGGCTCCTTTTGGCAGCTGCCTCCCAGCGCGCCCGAAAGGATTTCGAACCTGTGACCCTCGGTCCGTAGATGCCCCTGGTGCGTTCTGCGGGAGCGCCTCAGGCGTGGTTCGGGGCTGGGAGAGCGGCTGAGATTCGCTGAGTTTCGCTCAGTTTGGTACCTCCGCTGGTACCACGTGAACGGCTAGGAGGACGAATCATCTGCGCAC
>DATFPO010000198.1:0-3994 GCA_035264745.1 Solirubrobacteraceae bacterium
CTGCTGGTGCGCGTCGCCACCCAGGCTCGCGAGGCGGCCGGCGACTAGGACACCGTGGCGGGGGCGGGCGCCTCGCCGCTGGTCTCGTCGAGGTCCCGCCGCGCGGTCTCCGGGAAGCGGAGGGCGACCACCAGGGCCGCCAGCAGCGCGAACACGGCCAGCGTCGCGATCGCCCGGCCCACCCCCAGCGCCGGTGCCATGGCGCCGACGGCGGCCAGGCCGATCGCCGAGCCGGCGACGGTGGCCACCAGCACCAGGGTGCCCGCCCCGGAGCGGACGCGAGTCGGGAAGAGCTCGGACCGGTACGGCGCGAGCGCCGCGCCCGCCGCCGATCCCAGCATGTTCCCGGCCACCGCGAGCAGCCACAGCGCCGCCCCGCCGACCAGGAACACGCCGGCCAGGGCGATGGCGGCGGCGACGCCCAGCGGCACGCCGACCGCCTTGCGGCCGTGCGTGTCGGACAGCCGCCCGCCGGCGATCAGCATGGGGACGCTCGGGAGCCCGGTCACCACCAGGAAGAGGACGATCTCCACCGGCGAGTAGCCGCGCACGTCGTCCAGATAGCGGTTGAGGAACTCCGCGCTCGGCGCCAGGAAGATGGCGGCCAGCAGCGCGGTGCCGCCCACCAGGATCAGGCGCGGGCCGTACGGGCGGCGCAGGACCTCGCGATAGCCGTGGCGCTCGCCGGCGTGGGCCAGGTAGCGGGGCGACTCCTGCAGGTGCCGCCCGGCGTGCACGACCGCCGGGAGGACCAGTAGCTGGGCTAGGTAGACCGCCGCAAAGCCGCCGCGGCCGGCGGCGGCCAGCGGCAGGACCGCGACCGCCAGCGCCAGCCCCGCCCCGTTGGCCAGCAGGACCACCGAGAGCGTGATCGCGCGATTGGCCGCCGGGACGCTCTCGACCGCCAGCACCCCCAGCGCGATGCCCAGGGCGGTGTCCAGGCAGCGCAGGGCGACATGGGCGCCGATGTAAACCGCAAAGGACGGCGCCAGGCCGATGGCCGCGGTGAGCAGGCAGTGCGTCACCACGGCGGCGATCACGAACCGACGCCGCCCCACCCGGTCGGCCAGCAGCCCGAGTATCAGGGCCGGCACCACACCGATCCTCACCAGCGCCAGGCCGGTGCCCAGGGCGGCGTCCCCCACGTCGTAGACCTTGGCCGCATACGGCAGCGTCTGGGTCAGGAGCCCTCCGGTCCCGCCGCCATAGCTCCATGCCGCCGAGATCAGGCAGATGGCGGCCACGCTGGCGGTGATCCGAGGGTCCTGCGGGGCCGGAGGCGCCCACCAGGGGACGTCGTCCGGCGGCGGGAGGCCGGCCTCGGCGGCGGCCTCCACCCGCCGCGCCCGCCGCGCCACCAGGGGCCGCCAGAGCAGCCCGAAGTACGGGATGGCGAGGCGGTAGCGGACCACCGGACGGCCATCGCGGTGCTCGAGCACCGCGTGGTCGGCCAGCGGCAGGGCCGTCGGCGGAAGCCTCTGCGGTGCGGGCGCCTCCGGCCTCAGGCGGCGGCGCGGGCTCGGTCGCGGTAGATGCGGTAGTCGCGGCGGTCCGGCCTCAGTCCCGCGGCCAGCGCCAGCGGCGCCCTGGCCTCGGCGTGGCGGCCGAGCTGCTGCAGGGACCGTCCGAGGCAGAACAGTGCGTAGTGGTTGGTGGGCGCCCGCTCGACGATGGCCTCGAACTCGCTCCGCGCCTGCTCGTAGCGGCGGGCGTGGAAGAAGGCGCGTCCCAGGGCCTCGCGGATGGAGGTCGGCCACGGGTCGAGGTCGCGCGCCCGCGCCAGCGGGACGATCGCGGCGTGATAGTCCCCGGCCTCCAGAAGCGCGGTGCCGCGCCGGAAGAGGTCGTAAACCGAATCCACCTGCGCCAGTTTAGGGGCCCGGTGTCGCCTCACGCCGAGGCCGGTCGGCCGGGCGCCGGGCACAGACGGAAAGTGGGTGCGGCGGGAGCGCCCAAAGCGCCCGCAGCCGGCCCCCCATGCCGCGACCACGCGCCAGGGCCCGGCGCAGGGAGCGCCGCTGCGCCGGGCTCGGAGGCGAATCCCCGTACCCGAAGCGCATCGCCCGCAGCGCGCTGAGATAGGCGACGCCGGGATCGCCGGCGAAGCGGCGCTCCAGGGCACGCAGCGTGGTCGCCGGCGTCGCGGGCTCCCGGGCGAGGCGGAGGGCCCTCTCGAGCTCGTCCACCGCCGAGCCGCCCCGGCGTGGGTGCCGCCCGGCGAGCGACCACCACGCCGCCGCCCCCGCGATGGCCGCGAGCGCCCCGGCCAGCCAGGGCAGCCACCCGGTCGCCCCCGGCCCCGGGGCCGGGGGCAGCGCGCGGGGCCCCGGCTGCGGGCGGTCGCCGCGCGCCGCGGCAGCGTTGGCGCCGGCGTCGGTCCCCGGCGGGGAGTCGATCTGGGAGCGGGCCGGAGCGGCCCCCGGAGTGGGATCGAAGGTGACCCACCCGTAGCGGGGGAAGTACGCCTCGACCCACGAGTGGGCATCGAGGTCGCGCACGATCCACTCGCCGCGCGGCCGGCTGTAGGTGCCGGGGGCGAACCCGGCCGCGACCCGGGCGGGAACGCCGCCCATGCGCAGCAGCAGGGCCATGGCGCCCGAGAACTGCTGGCAGTAGCCCGTCCTGTCCCGGAACAGGAACGCCTCGAGCGGCACCGCCCGGCGCGGGGTCGCCTCGCTGTAGCCATAGCCCGCGGAGAGGTGGGCGAGGACCCGCTGCACGTAGTCGTACGGAGACCGCGACCCGCGCGCCAGCCGGCGCGACAGCGCCCAGGCCGGTCCGTAGGGCGACGCCCTCAGCGTTGCCGCCGCGGATGCGGCGCGCGGCCGGCCCCACGCCGGCAGGACCACCCGCCGCATGGGCGCGCGGGGACCGGGCCCCACCGGGACGGTCAGCTCCAGGTACCGGGAGGCCAGGCCGGGATATCCGGTTCCCGCCGCCGCCAGCTGGGAGTGGGTGGGCCGAGGGTCGTAGACCGTTGCCGCGTAGGAGTCCCCGCGGGCCAGCGGCCTCTCCAGCCGGAAGGTCCCCGGGGCCGGGGTGGCGACGGCGGCGCTGGGTGGACGATCCACGAACAGCGTCGTCCCGGCCGCCACCAGGTCGCTGGAGCGCAGCGCCTGGACCGTCACCCGGATGCGCTGGTTCCAGGCCCGGCGCCGGGCGTAAGCGCCGGGCAGCTCGTCGGCCAGGCTGGCGCCGAAGCGCCGGGGGGCCCGTACCCACCTGGTGCCGTCGAACTGGTCGAGGTCGACCGCCTTCCAGTATTCGCGGCGGGCCGCCCGGATCCGGAACAGCTCCCGGCCGTCGCGCGGCCAGGTGAGCCGCCCGTAGCGGTGATCGAAGTCGAACGCCACGCCCGAGCGCGAGCCGATCCGCTGGGCGAACGACTCGTAGTCGGCCCACGGCCGGGAAGGATGCAGCCACGGTGCGGCCACGGCTCCCAGGCCGATCGCCGCGGCCACCACGGTCGCCGCGAGCCGGGCGTCGCCGCGCCGGACCTCCTCCAGCCACAGGAGGGCGGCGACCAGCGCTGTGAACAGCGCCCCCTGCAGGATCCGGTGGGAGCCGGCGAGCTGCGCCGCGGGCACCCCGTACAGGACGCACAGCAGGACCGCCGCGGGCACGCGGCCGTCGCGGCGACCGGGCCAGAAGGCGCAGGCCGCCGCGGCGATCAGCAGGCCGCCGCCTCCCAGGACGATCGCCAGCCGCGCCCATTCGGCGGCCCCCCCGTAGGGAACGCCCAGGTCCGGGAGCGATGCCAGGCCGGAGCGCAGGCCGTCCACCAGGTCGCCCCATCCGGCCGGCTCCAGCAGGCCCAGCCGCACTCCGGCGGCCGGCACGGCGGCCGCGGAGACGGCGACCAAGCCCAGGACCGCCCCGCCATGCGCGCGCCTTCCTTCCGCCCGGCCGCTGGCCAGCAGGGCGCCGGCCAGAGCCAGGGCGAGCGCGAGGAGCGCGGTCATCTGGGGCCCGGCGGCGGGCGCCACCATCCCGG
>DATFPO010000199.1:0-5056 GCA_035264745.1 Solirubrobacteraceae bacterium
CATCTTCTGCCAGATGGCGGCATCAGCGGCGCCGCCGCGGACCGTGAAGTCGTCGCCCTCCACCACCACCCGGCGACCCTCGATCCGACCGCTGCCCACGACCATGTTGGCCGGCGTGAAGTCGGTGAGCTCGCCGTTCTCGTAGCGGCCCACCCCGGCCAGAGCGCCCGACTCGTGAAACGAGCCGGCGTCGAGCAGGCGCTCGATCCGCTCGCGCACCGTGAGCCGCCCGCTGGCGTGCTGCCGGGCCACGCGCTCGGGTCCGCCCATCCCGCGGGCCAGAGCCTCGCGACGGCGGAGCTCCTCGAGCTCTGGCTCCCAGGTCATCGGCAGGAGGATATGCGGACCCGCGCCGCGCTCCCGCCCACCCGCGGCGCCGGAGGTGTCCCGTACGGCCGCCGCCGGCCGCCCGCCGGGGTGCGGGCCTCCGTGCCTTGCGCTACGCTGCCGCGCTGGTAAGGCCAACAGCCGAATCGCGGACGCACCGAGCGTCCGCGAGCGGGGGACCCAGGTAGGCCGCGTCAGCGGCCGGGGGCGAATCGCCGTCCGAGTGGCGGCGTAGCGCGATCTCTTTCCGCGCGAGTCCGGCAGCTAACCCCGCAGGCGCCGAAAGGGAGGGGTTCGCGTTGACCGGTCGTTCGTTGCTCGCCAGCCGCCTGGGGGTCGCCATGGCCGCCTGCGCCGTGGGCGCCTGTTGGCATCCGGTTCCCGCGGCGGCGGGCTCGGCGGACACGGGCGGGACGGCTCCCTCGGCCCGCGCCGGCGCGAGCGCGCCCCTGGCCACCACGCCCGGCGCCCGCGCCCGGCTGCTGTCGGACGGCACCGCCCAGGCGCCGGATTCGGCGCCGGCAGCCGTGCAGGCGGTCATCTCCGCCGGCAACCGCATCGCCCGCCTGCCGTACCGCTACGGCGGCGGCCACGGCCGCTGGGAGGACAGCGGCTATGACTGCTCTGGCTCGGTCTCGTACGCGCTCCACGGCGCCGGCCTGCTGCGCGAATCCGCGCCCGCCACCGGGTTCTACCGATACGGGCAGCCGGGCCCGGGCCGCTGGATCACCCTCTACGCCAACGGCAGCCACATGTACATGGTCGTGGCCGGCCTGCGCTTCGACACCAGCGGCCGGTCGCAGACCGGCTCGCGCTGGCAGGTCAGGCAGCGCTCGCCGGGCGGGTTCGTGGTCCGCCACCCGACCGGCCTGTAGCCGCCGTCTAGGGGACGTCGGTCCGGTCGCGGCTCCGGTCGGCCCACACGGTCAGCCAGAGCAGCGACACCGCCAGGCCGATGATCCCGACGATCATCAGGATCAGGCCCACGGTCTGGAGCCTGATGCCCTGGACGTTGGCGGTCACGGCGTAGCGGAGGACCGCTCCGACCGCGATCAGGAACAGTGACACTCCGATGCTCATTCCGGGTCCTTTCCCAGTCCTGCGCCTGTCCGCCCGGGGTCGTCGGGCGCACGACACCGTATCGCGCCCCGCGGCGGGGGCCGCGCCCCCGATCCGGGCGCCGGCGGCGCTGGCGTAGCATCCCGCCCATGGAGGCTGCGTCACGCGATTTCCGCCGGACCGCCAGGCGGCGGCCGGGCCTGGGCTAGCCGGCGATGGCCATCCGGCGGATCCTCTGGGCCGCGGGCTGCAGCCTGTCGATCGGCCTGGCCTTCGTGGCGGTTGCGCAGGGGCTCTCGACCTCCGCGCCCCTCCGCGTGCTGGAGGTGCTCGCCCTGTTCGGGGCGGGGGCCCTGGTGCTGGGCGTGCCGCTGGTATGGCTGGCCCTGCGGCTGGCCGCCTGGCGGGAGCCCGAGCCGCGCTTCGAGCGCCGGGTGGCGCTGTCCGAGCGGCTGGCCGCGCAAGAGGCCGTCGGGCCGGGCGGCGGATGGTGGCGGCCCGAGCTCGATCCCTACGACGATGAGGCTTTCGACGAGCTGGTCAGCGAGGCGCTCGACGAGCTGCCCGACTGGGCGCGCCGGGCGCTGGACCGCAACGTCGCCGTGGTGGTGTCCGACGGCGGCCGGCGGATCGGCGCCTACGGCCTCTATCACGGCGACGGCGTGGCGCGGGACGGGGTCTGCGACCGGATCGTCATCTACCGCGACACCCTGCGCCGGGACTTCGGCGACGACCCCGCGGAGCTGCGCGAGCAGGTCGTGCGCACCGTCCGCCACGAGCTCGCGCACCACCTCGGGTTCGACGAGCTGGGCGTCGGGAAGCTCGGCCTCTGAGGGGGTGCCGGCCGGCCGGGCGGCGGCCCGCGCCTCCGCCGCCGTAGGATTCGCCGTCGACCGAGCAAGGAGAACGAGCAAATGCCGCAAGCCGTCATCGTCGACGCCATCCGCACCCCGATCGGGCGCGCGGGCAAGGGATCGCTCAAGGACGTCCGGGCCGACGACCTCGCCGCCGTGCCGCTCAAGGCCCTCCAGGAGCGCAACCCCGAGGTCGACTTCTCGACCGTCAACGACGTGATGATGGGCTGCGGGTTCCAGGAGGGCGAGCAGGGCTACAACGTCGGCCGCAACGCCGCCCTGCTGGCGGGGATCGACCACCACGTGCCCGCCACCACCGTCAACCGGTTCTGCGCGTCGTCGCTGCAGACCATCCGGATGGCCTTCCACGCCATCGATGCGGGAGAGGGGGACACGTACGTCGCCTGCGGCGTCGAGGCGGTCTCGCGCGCGGGCGGCGGCACCGACTTCGAGTTCCACCCCAAGCTCGACGGCTCGGAGGGCTCGATCTACAACGTGTACATCCCGATGGGCCTGACGGCGGAGAACGTCGCCGAGCGCTGCAGCGTCACGCGCGAGCAGCAGGACGAGTGGGCGGTGACCTCCCAGAACCGGGCGGTCGACGCGCAGGAGTCGGGCCACTTCGACCGCGAGATCGTGCCGGTGACCACGCCGGACGGCGACGAGGTGAGCAAGGACGACGGCCCCCGGCCCGGCACGACGATGGAGAAGCTCGGCCAGCTGCGGCCGGCGTTCCGGGAGGACGGCACCGTGACCGCGGGAAACGCGTGCCCGCTCAACGACGGCGCCGCCGCCGTGCTGGTCATGTCCGAGGAGAAGGCGCGCGAGGCCGGGTGCCAGCCGCGGGCCCGGATCGTCTCCTCCCATGTCGCCGCCATCCGCCCCGAGATCATGGGGCTCGGTCCGATCCCGGCGGTGCGGGGAGTGCTCGAGCAGGCTGGTATGACCATCGACGACATCGACGTGGTGGAGCTCAACGAGGCGTTCGCCGCCCAGGTGGTCCCCTGCAAGGAGGAGCTGGGGATCGACGACGAGATTCTCAACCCGTTCGGCGGCGCGATCGCCCTGGGGCACCCGTTCGGCATGACCGGCGCCCGGATCATGACCACCCTGCTCAACGACCTCGAGACCCTCGACAAGTCGGTCGGGCTGGAGACGATGTGCGTCGCCGGCGGGATGGGCCAGGCGATGATCGTCGAGCGCCTGAACTGAGCGCCGAGCCCGCGGCCGGGATCACCGCGGCGGCATCCGCAGCGCGCCGTCCAGGCGCACGACCTCGCCGTTGAGCATGGGGTTCTCGACGATCTGCTGGGCCAGCAGCGCGAACTCGCGGGGGCGTCCCAGCCGCGGCGGGAACGGGATCTGCTCGCCCAGCGCGTCGCGCTGAGGCTGGGGGAGGGCGGCCAGCAGCGGGGTGTCGAACAGGCCGGGCGCAATGGTCACCACCCGAATGCCGCTGGAGGCAAGGTCCCGGGCGGCCGGCAGCGTCATGCCGACCACCCCGCCCTTGGACGCCGAGTAGGCCACCTGGCCGATCTGCCCGTCGAACGCCGCGGTCGAGGCGGTGTTGACGCAGACTCCCCGCTCGCCCTCCTCAAGCGGCTCGGCGCCCAGCATGGCCGCGGCGGCATGGCGCAGGACGTTGAACGTCCCGACCAGGTTGATGCGGACCACGGTCTCGAAGGGCTGAAGCTGGTGCGGGCCTCGCTTCCCGGCGACCTTCTCGGCCCAGCCCACGCCGGCGCAGCAGACGCTGATGCGCAGGCTGCCGTCGCCCTGCGCGGCCGCCGCGACCGCCGCCTGCACCGAGTCGTCGTCGGTGACGTCGGTGTGCACGAACCGGGCGCGGTCGGCCAGCTCGCCGGCCAGGGCCTGGCCCTTCTCCTGGTTGACGTCGGCGATGACCACCTCGGCGCCCTGCTCATGCAGGCGCCGCACCGTCGCCTCCCCCAGCCCCGAGGCGCCCCCCGCGATCAGCGCGCTGCTGCCCTCGATGCGCATGGGGCGCGAACCCTATCGGTGTCGGCAGTGGCCTACGGCGATGCCAGCGAGACCGCGAAGAGCTGCTGCGTATCGGCGTACCAGCCGCGCAGCCGCAGGCCGGCCGCCCGGTAGTCGGCCGCGACGCGCTCGCGGGTGAACTTGGCGCTGATCTCGGTGCGAAGCTCCTCGCCGGGCTCGAACTCGACCTCGAGGTCCAGCGCCGCCACCCGCACGGCGCAGGCCTCCCGGGCGCGCAGCCTCATCTCGATCCACTCGCGGCGATGGTCGAAGAACGCGACGTGGTCGAAGCCGCCCGGGTCGAAGTCGGCGTCGAGGTCGCGGTTGACCACCCGCAGGATGTTGCGGTTGAACTCGGCGGTCACGCCGGCCGAGTCGTCGTAGGCCGCCTCCAGGATCGCCGGGTCCTTGACCAGGTCGGTCCCCATCAGCAGGTGGTCGCGAGGCCCCAGCAGCCGCGCCACCTCCCGCAGCAGCCGGCGCCGGCTGCCGGGGGGGAAGTTCCCGATCGTGCCGCCCAGCAGCGCCACCAGGCGCGCGCCGCCGTCGGGCGGTGGAATCCGGTCGAGGTGGCGCTCGAAGTCCCCGATCACGCCGTGCACGCTCAGGCCGGGGTAGTCGTCCACCAGCTCGGCGGCCGCCGCGCGGACCATGCGCTCGGACACGTCCATCGGCACGTAGCGGTGCAGGGTCTCCTGCGAGGCCATCGCGTCCAGGAGCAGGCGGGCCTTGGTGGTGGCGCCCGAGCCCAGCTCGACCAGCTCGACCGGCCGCGCGCGGCGCACGATCGCCTGGGCCTGGGTGCGGAGGATCTC
>DATFPO010000200.1:0-9164 GCA_035264745.1 Solirubrobacteraceae bacterium
GACAGGCCCCTGACTTTGAGGCGGGTCGGAAGCGCCAAGGCCAGCTCCGCGACGACAGGATCGAGGAACGGGACCCGCGCCTCCAGCGAGTGCGCCATGCTGGCGCGGTCGGTCTTGACCAGCAGGTCATCCACCAGGTAGATGCCCAGGTCGACGTCCTGGAGACGGGCCAGCGGCTCGGCTCCCGCCGTCTCGGCATAGCGGTGGCGCAGCAGGTCGGTGGGGTCCCTTCCAACCTGGCGCTCGGACAGCAGCAGGTCGGCGCGCTGGCGGGCGCTGAAGATCTCCTTCCAGGCGTGGTGGCGCTCGAGCGGCGGCAGTGCGGCTCCGCGCGCGAAGCGCTTGGCCCGGTAGTCGAGCGAGGCCTTGCGCGACGAGCTGGGCAGCCGCTCGGCCAGCGGCAGCAGCCGCGTCGCCGCCCCGTCAAGCCGGCCGGCCAGCAGGTCGGCGACGTACGTGTAGTAGCCGCCGAACATCTCGTCGCCGCCCTCGCCGGAGAGGACGACCTTGACGTCCCGGGCGGCGAGCTCGCACACCAGGTAGGTCGGCAGTGCCGACGAGTCGGCGAAAGGCTCGTCGAACACGTCCGCCAGGCGGGGAAGCAGCGTGGCCGCGTCGGGTCGCAGGATCAGCTCGTGATGGTCGGTCCCGTACCGGCGGGCGACCTGCCGGGCGCGCTGCAGCTCGTTGAACGACCGCTCCTCGAAGCCAATCGAGAACGTCCGCAGCGGCTCGCCGGACTCCTGGGCGGCCAGGGCGGCCAGCAGCGACGAGTCGATGCCGCCCGAGAGCAGGACGCCGACGGGGACGTCGGACACCAGGTGGGCGCGGACCGAGTCGCGCAGGCGCGACCGCAGCTCCTCGGCTAGCTGCGCGGTCGTGCCGTCGCGGACATCGCCGGCGTCCACGGGCGCCGGACGGCAGTAGCGCTCGATCGATGACTCGCCGCCCTCCCAGACCAGCAGCTGGCCGGCCCCCAGCTTGCGGGCGTGGCGGAAGATGGTGTGCGGCGCCGGTATGGAGTTGAAGGCCAGGAATGCCTGCACCGCGTCGGGATCGACCTCGCGCGGCAGGTCCGGCAGCGCCATCAGCGCCTTGAGCTCGGAGGCGAAGGCCATCCGCTCGCCGGCGAAGGCGTAGAACAGCGGCTTGATCCCGAAGCGGTCGCGCGCCAGCACGAGCCGGCCCCGGCGGCCGTCCCAGAGCGCGATCGCGAACATGCCGCGCAGGTCGTCGACGAACCGCGGGCCCCGCTCCTCGTAGAGGTGGACCAGGACCTCGGTGTCGCCACGGCTGGCGAACCGGTGCCCGGCGTCCTCCAGGCGCCGCCTCAGCTCACGGTAGTTGTAGATCTCGCCGTTCTGGACCAGGTGGACGCCGCCGTCCTCGCTGGCCACCGGCTGGTCGCCGCCGGGGAGGTCGATGATCGACAGCCGCCGGGCCGCGATCCCGACCGGGCCGTCGACGTGGCGGCCGTGACTGTCTGGGCCACGGTGCGCCAGCGCCGCGCTCATCGCTTCGAGCGCGTCCCGATCGACCGGGCTTCGGCCGTCCAGGGACAGCAGGCCGCAGATCCCGCACACGGGGGCTCAGGATCCGGCGTCTCGGGTCGGGCGCAGGCTGGCGACGCAGCGGCGGGCGATCCGGGCCAGCGTGGCGAGCACCACTCGCAGGTAGAGCCGGACCGACCGGTCGGCGATGTACTCGAGGTCGTGCACCAGCTTCTCGGCCCAGGTCATCTCGCGGGTCATCCGCAGCTGCGCAAAGCCGGTGATGCCGGGGGGCACCACCAAGCGCTGCCAGTACTGGGGGATCTCCTCGCAGAGCTGCTCGAAGAACCGGGGGCGGATCGGCCTCGGTCCGACGATGCTCATCCGCCCGGTCAGCACGCACCACAGCTGGGGAAGCTCGTCGAGCTGGGTCTCGCGCAGGAAGCGGCCGACCCGTGTGGCCTCGCCCGCGGTGAGCGCCAACAGCTCGTTGCCCAGGTACGGGCCCAGGCGCTGCTCGGCGTCCGGCAGGAGGGTCCGGAACTTGACGATCGAGAAGGTCGCCCCCGCGCGGCCGATCCGGTCGCCCCGGTACAGGACCGGACGCCCCGCCGTTGCCCAGAGGCCCACTGCGATGATTGCCATGAGCGGCGCGGCGACAAGCAGGGCCAGCGCCGCTATGGCGAAGTCCATGGTCCGCAGCGCCAGGTCGATCTGACGCCGGTCTTCGAAGGCGTCGGCCATCCTCGCGTAGCGCACGCTGATCGGCTCGCCACGGGGCTCGTCGTCGGCGGGGCCGCCGGTGATCGCCAGGCGGGGCGGCGAGGCGTCCTCGAGCCCGGTGCCGCCGGAGCGCTCGTGCAGGGCACGCTGGGAGTCGGACACGACGGAGTAAAGTCGGCCGCCGCAACCGGACGGCCGCGGACTCGGCGGCGAGTGATGCTAGCGGAGCCGCCGGCCTGCGCGCCGGCGCTCGCCCGGGTCGGGAGGCCGGGGCGAGGCGTCAGGCCGGCACCCGGGCGCCCAGCTGCGGGTACAGCGGATAGCGCTCGGCCAGGGCCGCGGCCGCATCCGCCAGCTCCGGGCGGCGGGATTCGAAGTCGGGGTCCAGGGCGGCCGCGATCAGTCGCCCGACCTCGTGGAAGTCGTCCACCTGCAGGCCGCGGGTGGCCAGCGCCGAGGCACCCACCCGCAGGCCCGAGGAGACCATGGGAGGACGGGGGTCGAACGGCACCGCGTTGCGGTTGACCGTGATGCCGATCTCCGCCAGGCGGTCCTCGGCCTGGCGGCCGTCGAGCTCGGACTCGCGCAGGTCCACCATCACCAGGTGCACGTCGGTCCCATTGGTGAGCACGCTCACCCCGGCACCGGCCTGCAGGAGCTCGTCGGCCAGCGCCTGGGCCCCGGCGATCGTGCGCTCCTGGCGCTCGCGGAACAGCTCGGAGCGGGCGACCCTGAGCGCCACCGCCTTGCCGGCGATCACGTGCTCGAGCGGCCCGCCCTGCTGACCGGGGAAGACCGCCGAGTTCATCCGCTTGGCGATCTCCTCGTCGTCGGAGAGGATCATGCCGCCGCGCGCGCCGCCCAGCGTCTTGTGCACGGTGGTGGTCACGACGTGGGAATGCGGGACCGGGCTGGGGTGCAGGCCGGCCGCCACCAGGCCGGCGAAGTGGGCCATGTCCGACAGCAGGTAGGCCCCGACCTGGTCGGCGATCTCCCGGAAGCGCGCGAAGTCCAGGTGGCGCGAGTAGGCCGACCAGCCGGCGATGATCAGCCTCGGCCGGTGCTCACTCGCCAGGCGCTCGACCTCGTCCATGTCGACCCGCTCGTCCTCGCGGCGCACGTGGTAGGCGACCACGTGGTAGAGCCGGCCGGAGATGTTCTTGGCCATCCCGTGGGTCAGGTGCCCGCCGTGGGAAAGGTCGAGGCCGAGGATGGTGTCGCCCGGCTCGAGCAGCGCGTAGTAGGCGGCGGCGTTGGCCTGGGCGCCGGAGTGGGGCTGGACGTTGGCGTAGCCGGCCCCGAACAGCTCCCGGGCGCGATCGATGGCCAGCTGCTCGGCGACATCCACGTGCTCGCAGCCGCCGTAGTACCGCCTGCCCGGCAGGCCCTCGGCGTACTTGTTGGTGAGCACCGAGCCCTGGCAGTCCAGGACGGCCTGCGGGACGAAGTTCTCCGAGGCGATCATCTCCAGCGTGCGTTGCTGGCGCTCCAGCTCGAGCTGGAGGACCTCGGCGATCTCGGGGTCGACCTCGGCGAGCGGGCGGGTGAAGTAGTCGTGAGCGAGATCGCCGGCGATGAGCCGACGATAGCAGCGGGTCGGGCGCGGTCAGCCGAGGTCGCGCTCCACGCGCGCCGGCGGGACAGCCCCCTCCCTGACGATCGTCCAGGCCCCCCCGTCCTCGTAGCCGCGCAGGTCCACGACGGTGGACGGGGTGCCGGGCAGCTCGCCCCCGTCCAGGACCAGGTCGGCGCCCTCCCGGATGGACTCCGGAACGTCCTCCACCCGGCGCGGATCGCCCTCGCCGGCGCGGTTGGCGCTCGACTGGAGGATGGCGATCCGCGCTTGCGCCAGAGGAGCCAGCCGCCCGTCCAGCCGGGGCACCCGGACCCCCAGCGCGCCCGGATCGGCGGCGCCGGCCAGCGGGAAGCGCCCGGCGGGGTTGGGCAGCAGGATCGTGACCGCCCCGGGGAGCAGTCGTTCCAGCGCCGCCGTGGTCCGGGGACCCAGCCCCTCCAGGGCGCCCAGCGCCAGGTCGCGGTCGAAGAACATGACGGCGGCCGGCTTGGCCTCCGCGCGGCCCTTGAGCCGGTACAGGCGCTGGACCGCCTCGCGGCTCTCGGGGTGGCAGGCCAGGCCGTACACGGTGTCGGCGGGGAACACCGCCACCCCGCCGGCGGCGATGCAGCCCACGAAGCGCCGGACGTCTGCGGCGGTCACCCGCGGCGGCCGACCACCACGCGCTCGATCCCGGCCAGGTCCGGGCTGGTGTCCACGGCGGTGAATCCGGCCGCCGCCAGCAGCCGCGCCACCGCGCCGGCCTGGCCAGCGCCGACCTCGAGGCCCAGGAACGCCACCGGCCCGGACTGGGCGACCAGCCTGCGAATCGCGTCCAGCCCGTCGCTGCCTCCGCTGAGCGCCAGCCGCGGCTCGTAGTCGGCGACCTCGGGGGAAAGGCGGGTGAGGTCGGCGTCGGCGACGTAGGGCAGGTTGGCCAGCACCGTGTCGAACCGGCCCGGGACGCCGGCCAGCAGGTCGGCGCGGTGGAAGGCCACGTCCAGCCCCAGCCTCCGGGCGTTGGCCCGCGCCACCGACAGGGCCTCGGGGCTGGCATCGGTGGCGGTCACGCACAGGTCGGGTCGCTCCTGCTTCAGCGCCAGGGCCACCGCGCCGCTGCCGGTGCCGACGTCCACGACGCGGGCGCCCTGCGGCCGGCCGAGCCCGGCCTCGACCAGCAGCTCGGTCTCCGGGCGCGGGACGAGCACCCGGTGGTCCACCGACAGCTCGAGGTGGCGGAACGCCTTGCGCTCCAGGATGTAGGCCACCGGCTCGCGCCCCTCGCGACGCCGAAGCAGCGCCTCGAAGCGCTCCGCCGGGGCGTCGTCCAGCCGCCGGCCGGAGGAGACGAGCAGCTCGGAGCGCCCGGCGCCGAGCGCCTCGCCCAGCAGCAGCTCGGCGTCGAGCCGGGGCGTGTCGCAGCCCGCGCTGCCGAGACGATCCGTGGCGCCTGCCAGCGCGGCGCGGACGCTGGTCACGGGCGTGCGGCCTGGCTCACGGCGCCCTGGGCCTCCAGGCGCCGGCGCTTCTCGTCGGCCTCCAGCGCCGCGGTCAGGTCGTCCAGCGCGCCGTCGAGCACGGCGTCGATGTTGTGCACTGTGAGCTTGACCCGGTGGTCGGTCACGCGGCCCTGGGGAAAGTTGTACGTGCGCACCTTCTCCGCCCGCTCGCCGGTGCCCACCTGGGCCCGGCGGTCCGCCGCCAGCTCGGCCTGCTGCTCGGCCAGCGCACGCTCGTAGAGCCGCGCGCGCAGCACCCGCATGCCCTTCTCTCGGTTCTGGAGTTGCGACTTCTCGTCCTGCATGGACACCACGATGCCGCTCGGCCGGTGGGTGACGCGAACCGCCGAATCGGTGGTATTGACCGACTGGCCGCCCGGGCCGGAGGAGCGGTAGACGTCGACGTCGACGTCGCCCTCGTTGAGCTCGACGTCCACGTCCTCGGCCTCGGGCAGCACCGCGACCGTGACGGTCGAGGTGTGGATGCGGCCCTGGGACTCGGTCTCCGGCACCCGCTGGACCCGGTGGGTCCCGCCCTCGTGCTTGAACACCGAGTACGCGGCGCGGCCCTTGACCGCGAACGTGTAGGCGCCGTCCGCCGCCGACATCGGCTCGACCTCGAAGCCGCGCCGCTCGGCGTACTTGGCCAGCATGCGATGGAGGTCGGCGGCGAACAGCCCGGCCTCGTCGCCGCCGGCACCGGCCCGAATCTCGACGATCACGTTCTTGTCGTCGTTGGGGTCGCGCTCCACCATGGCCAGGCGGATCTCGTCCTCGAGCGCGGACAGCCGGTCGGTGGCGGAGGCGAGCAGCTCGCGCACCTCCGGATCGTCCCCGTCCTCGGCCAGCAGCTCGCGGGCGCCGGCCGCATCGTCGCTCACCCGCCGCCACTCCGCGGCCAGCCGTGCCGCGGGCTCGAGCTCGCGGTAGGCGCGGCCGACCTCGGCATAGCGGCGGCGATCCGAGATCACCTCGGGATCGGACATCTGCCCCGAGAGCTCGTCGAAGCGGGCCTCGATCTGCTCGACCAGCTGCTCGATCATGGGACCGAGTGTAGGCGGGCGGGGGCCGCCCGAAGGGGGCCTAGGCCGCGACCTCCATCCCCGCGCGCTCCCGCTCCGAGGCCGCCAGCGGGTTCTCCACCGCGAGCACGGCCTCGAGCGCCGCTATCGCCACCGCGAGCTGGTCGTGGTCGGGCTCGCGGGTGGTGAGCTTCTGCAGCTGGAGGCCGGGGGTCATCAGGGCCCGCGCCCAGCGACGATGGCGATTGCGTCCGAACCACTTGATGACCTCGAAGGCGAGCCCGGCGACCAGCGGGATGCCGATCACCCGGGAGGCGAACAGCCAGTACCAGGCCGGCGTACCCAGCGGGGCGAACACGAAGATGGCCACGATCATCACGATGAGCAGGAAGCTCGTCCCGCAGCGGGGGTGAAGCCGCGAGTAGCGCTGGGCGTTGGCCGGCGTCAGCGGCTCGCCGGCCTCGTAGCAGGCGATGGTCTTGTGCTCGGCCCCGTGGTACTCGAACACCCGCCGCAGGTCCCTCAGGCGCGACAGCAGCACCAGATACCCGATGAAGATCGCGATCCGGATCGCCTTCTCTACCAGGACGAAGACCAGCGAGTTGGGCAGCGAGTCCTTGAGCAGGCTGGTCAGCCCCACCGGGATGAGGAAGAAGAGCCCCACCGCGAACGCCAGCGCGACGACGACCGTTCCCAGCCAGGCGGCGCCGCCGATCTCCTCCCTGCCGCCGCGCTCGTCGGAGGCCAGCTGGGCGTTGGCCGAGATGTTGAGCGCGGAGAAGCCGATCTGCAGGGACTGCACCAGCGCCACGATGCCGCGGATCACCGGCCAGCGAAGGACTCTGTGCCGGCTGGTCCAGGCCACCAGGGGGAAGCTGGAGACCTCGATCGGGCCCGGAGCCGGCGCCCCGTCGCCGGTCTCGGGCGCAGCCGTGGCCCCGCGCACCGCCACCGCCCAGGTCGAGACGCCCCGCATCATCACGCCCTCCAGGACGGCCTGACCGCCCACGGGTGCGTCGCGGGGCGCCATGAGCGCGCCGTCGGCGAGCCGGGTGTCCTCGCGGGAGGCGCCCCGACGGGCCCCCGTCACCGCGGGCGTCACCCGCCTAGCCCGCCCTGCGGCGCTTGGCGGCGCGGCGCTGGAAGCGCTCGACGCGGCCGCCGCTGTCGACCAGCTTCTGGCGGCCCGTGTAGAAGGGATGGCAGTTAGAGCAGATCTCGACGTGCAGCTCGGGCCGCGTCGAGCGGGTCACGAACTCGTTGCCGCACGTGCAGCGCACGCGGGCCTCGACGTACTCGGGATGGATGCCGGTCTTCACGCTGACCAGTCTAGCGGCCGTCCGCGAGCCCTCCGAGGGCCAGCCCGCCTGCGGCGCCGCCCGGGAGCGCGGACGGTCACGTCGGCGTCGGGGCGCCGACGGGGGCGGGCGGACCGGGCTCTCGGCAGACGGGCGCCGAGCGCGTCGTGCGCGCCATCTCGGCTCCGTCCGCCTCCAGCCAGCGGAAGGTGGCCGCGACCCGGTACTCCGCCGGACCGGGCAGGTTCTGGATCCGCTTGCGAAACCGATAGCCGCCGACCCCCGGCGCCGCGTGCCGATAGGACCCCAGGCCCGGGCCGGGCACGCGCGCGAACGCAGCGCCCGGGCCGGGGCGCCGGAACAGGTCGAAGCGGATCTGCAGCTGCTCTCCGGGGGCGAGAGCGTGCATCGACGCCTCCACGATCAGGAAGCGGTCCATGGCACTGGCCGCGCGGTGGCAGGCGATCAGCCGAGCCGAGGCATCGCGCCAGGCCGGGGTGGCAGCCGGCGCGGGGGGTGCCGCCCACGCCAGCGTCGAGGCCAGCGCCAGCGCGCCGAGACTCAGTCTTTGGGTCCGCACCGGTGCGTTAACAACCGCCGCCGCGGTGGGTTGCGGGGGCGAGGCGCCCGCGCGGACGCTCAGGTGATGGTGTACAGCGGTCCGTCGCCGCCCTCGGGCGGAACCAGCCGCCCGCCCTTCGCGGTGATGGCGCCGCACTGCACGCAGTTGGTGTAGTTGACGACCATGTCGACCGGGCCCTCATCCGGGGCGTCCTCGGGCACCTCGTAGACGCCCGCCGGACACATCCACTGCCACATCTCGGCCAGCTCGCGCGGGACGTGGCGCTGGACCCGGATGTGGTTGGGCGCGTTGTCGCGGGTCTCGTTGCCGGTCAGGAAGACGCTGGACAGCTTGTCGAAGGTGTACTTGCCGTCGGGCCTGGGGTAGCCGGCGGCGCGGCCGGCGCGAAACATCGGCTGCTCGGCGTCCCGGTGGGTGCGCCAGTGGCCGCCGGGGAAGCGCCCGCCGGTGGCCACCATCGCGTTCACGATCGCCCCTCCCATGAAGAAGCCGCGGGTGAACGGCTGCTTCATGTTGCGGGTCCGGTACAGGTCCTGGCCGACGGCGGACTCGCGGACGGCGGCGTCGTATCCGGACAGATCGGTCGACCCCCGCTTCAGCGCCCGGAAGATGTGCTCGGCCGCCATCATGCCGGCGCTGATCGCGTAGTGGATGCCCTTGAGCTCGGAGACGTTGACCATCCCGGCTCCGTCTCCGCAGACGACCATGCCCGGAGCGCTCAGCCTGGGCATCGCCCAGTAGCCGCCCTCGGGGATCGCCTTCGCCCCCCAAGTCAGCCGCCGGCCGCCCTCGAGGATCGCACGGATCCGCGGATGCTGCTTGAACTGCTGGAGGATGTCGTGGACGGAGAGCTCGATGTCGGCGTAGTTGAGGCCGACCACGAAACCGATCGAGACCTTGTCCTCGCCCATCGGGTAGATGAACGAGCCGCCGAACTCGCGGTGGCGCGCCTGGGTCCTCAGCGGCCAGCCGAGGGTGTGCACGACCTTGTCCA
>DATFPO010000201.1:0-8024 GCA_035264745.1 Solirubrobacteraceae bacterium
CACCCGGTGGTGCCGGCCGAGCTCTACGACGAGCGCAAGCTCAACACGCCGAGGAACTTCCTGGTCAACCCGACCGGACGGTTCGTGATCGGGGGCCCGATGGGCGACTGCGGCCTCACCGGTCGCAAGATCATCGTCGACACCTATGGCGGGATGGCGCGCCACGGCGGCGGTGCCTTCTCGGGCAAGGACCCCTCCAAGGTGGACCGGTCCGCCGCGTACGCGGCCCGCTACGTGGCCAAGAACGTGGTGGCCGCCGGCCTCGCCGACCGCCTCGAGCTTCAGGTGGCCTACGCCATCGGCGTGGCCCACCCGGTGTCGGTCATGGTCGAGACCTTCGGGACCGAGCGGGTGCCGGTGTCCCGGATCACCGAGCTCATCGGCGAGCAGTTCGACCTGCGCCCTGGGGCGTTCCGGCGGTACCTCGACCTGCATCGCCCGATCTTCCAGAAGACGGCCGCCTACGGGCACTTCGGGCGCGAGGACCACGACTTCACCTGGGAGAAGACCGACAAGGCGCCGGCCCTGCGCGCCGCGGCGGGGCTCGAGGAGCGCGAGGGCGCGCTCCCCTAGTGGGACTCAGGCGGCAGATCGCGGCTCCCGCCGGCGCGGGACCCGGCCGCAGGCCGCCCTGGCGACGGGGCGGCCTGTCGCTCGCCGGCGCCCTCCTCGTGGCCGTCACGCCCGCCGTCCCCGCCCTCGCCGTGGTGCCGTCCCACGCGACGTACGCCGGTGGGTTCCTGACCGCCGCCGCGCCCCTGGTGGGCGCCCGGGTGACCAACGGACGGATCTCCCTCGAGGTCCAGGCGATCGCGCGATGCGCCGGCAGGGGGCCGGTCGATGACCGCCTCGTCCTGCGCACCGCGGTGGGCGCCACCGGCTCGTTCCGCGGTCACGCCGTCCGGACCTACCGGGTGAGGCCGACCGAGTCGCGCACGGTGTCGCTGACCACGGTTGGAACCGTGACTGACGCGGGCCGGGCGGCGGGAACGCTACGGCTCGGCGTCCTGGTTCGCCGCCCGCGCCGTCCGGTGGTGCACTGCTCCAGCGGCGTCCAGCGCTGGGAGGCGCGCTCGATCTCCGGCGCGTCGTCGGGGCCGCCGGCCCCGCTGGCCGGCGTGAGCTACTACGGCGTCATCGCCCAGAGCGGGCCGATGCCGTTTCCCCTGGCGCTGCACGTCTCCGCCGACCGCTCCCGGGTGGACACCGCGGTCTTCCGCGTCTTCCGGCGCTGCCGCGGGGTCACATCGCAGGACGTGGCCAACAACGCGCCCGCGATCGCGATCCGCCCGGACGGCAGCTTCTCGATGGTGCAGCGCTACAGCCGGCGCTTCACCGATTCGATCGAGTCGTTCACGTTCCGCTTCGCGGGTCGGTTCTCGACCCTGCGGGTCGACGGGACCCTGCGGGCCACCTCGATCCTGCGGGCCCTGCGCACCCACGGGGTCATCGGCCATTGCGACAGCGGCACGGTGACCTGGGCCGCCGTCCCCTGAGGACCGCGGGGGCGAGGCGCCGGACCCCCGCCTGCGCACGACCCGGGCGTGACGAGCGTGTCCGGGCCCGGTCCTACCGTCTTGGGCCGTGCCGGCGATCGCCAAGGTCGAGCCACTGACGACGGCCCGTGCCCTGCGCGGGCCGTTCGACTACCGGCTGCCGGAGCCGTTCCGGGACGTCGACGTGGGCTCCCTCCTCGTCATCCCCTTCGGGCGCCGGCGGGTGCTCGGGGTCGTGGTCGCCCTGGCCGGGGAGTCCGACATCGCGCCCGAGCGCCTGGCGGCGCCGCTGGAGGCGCTGGAGCTTGGGGTGCCCGCCGAGCTGGTGCGCCTTGCCGGCTGGGTCGCCGACCAGTACTGCTCGACCGCCGCCCGGGCGCTCTCGCTGGTCCTCCCGCCGGGCACCGGCCTGCGCCAGCTGCCGGCGACCGGACGTCCGCGAGCGCGTCGCGCGCGGCCCGCGGCTTCGCCCGTCCGGACGCCGGTGGTTGGCCGCGCCACCCGGCAGGCTCCGCGCCTGACCGCCGAGCAGCGGGCGGCGCTGGAGCCGGTGGTCGCGGCGGTGGCCGAGGAGCGCCCGGAGGCCTTCCTCCTGCACGGCGTCACGGCCTCGGGCAAGACCGAGGTGTACCTGGGCGCGGCGGCGGCCGCCCTCGAGCGGGGCAGGAGCGCGATCGTGCTGGTCCCCGAGATCGGGCTCACCCCTCAGGTCGTGGCGCGCTTCCAGGCCCGGTTCGGGCCCAGGGTGGCGGTGCTCCACTCCCGCCTGGCCGGCGGCGAGCGCCACGACGAGTGGCTGCGGCTTCGCCGAGGGGAGGCTCAGATCTGCGTCGGCCCCCGTTCGGCCGTGTTCGCGCCCGTCCGTCGACTCGGGTTGCTGGTGGTCGACGAGGAGCACGATCCGTCCTACAAGCACGAGGGGGACCCCCGCTACGACGCCCGTCGGGTGGCGGCTCGCCGCGCCTCGGACGCCGAGGCCGTCCTCATGTGCGGGTCGGCCACGCCCAGGCCCGAGAGCTACCGCTCGCTGCGGCGGCTGCGCCTGAGCCGACGCGTCGACGGGCGGCCGCTGCCACCGGTCGAGGTGGTGGACATGCGCGGCGCGGCGCACTCGCTGCATCCGCGCACCCGGGGCGCGCTCGAGGCGGTCCGGCGAGAGCGGCAGAAGGCGATCGTGCTCCTGAACCGGCGGGGGTGGTCGAACTTCGTGTCGTGCCGCGCCTGCGGCCACATGTGGGGGTGTCCGGAGTGCGACGTAGCGCTAATCCTGCACCGCCGCGGGGAGGCGCTCGCGTGCCACCACTGCGGACACCGGGAGCCCGTGCCACGGGGCTGCCCGGCCTGCGGCTCGCTGTCGGTGGCGCGCCACGGCGCCGGCACCGAGCGGGTCGAGCGCGAGCTGCTCGACGCGCTGGGCGGCGAGGAGTTCCCGATCTTCCGGCTGGACTCCGACTCGGCGAGCGCCCGGGGGGCCGCGGCCGAGCTGTTGGCGCGGTTCGACGCCGCGCCCGCCGGGGTTCTGCTGGGAACCCAGATGGTCGCCAAGGGGCATGACTTCCCGGACGTCACGCTCGGGGCGGTGCTGGACGCCGACTCCACGCTGCGCTTCCCCGACTTCCGGGCCGAGGAGCGCACCTTCGCGCTGATCGCGCAGCTCGCCGGGCGGGCGGGACGGGGGCCCCGCGGCGGCCATGTGCTGGTGCAGACGCTCTCGCCCGACACCCCGGCAATCGCGCTCGCCGCGCGTCACGACGCCGATGGGTTCCTCGTGGCCGAGCTTGAGCGCCGCGCCGTCCTGCGCTATCCGCCGTTCGCGGATCTCATCCGGATCGTCTGCTCGTCGGTCGAGCTGGCCGCCGCCGAGCGGGCCGCGGCGGCGATGCGGGCGGCGATCCACGCCCCGCGGGCGAGCGTCCTGGGTCCGGCCCCGCTGTTCCGCCTCCGGGGCCGCCACCGCTCCCAGGTGGTGGTCAAGGCGCCCGAGCGCCAGGAGGGGCTGAGCGCCGTGCGCGACGCGCTCGACACCGTCGTGGGCACGCGGACCCATCGCCGGGTGGCGTTCAGCGTCGACGTCGACCCGCAGTAGGTGAGCCAGGCCGCCCCGGGTGGCCGCGGCCAGGCGGACGGCGCCGGAGCCGCTCGCGGATCGGGCCGTCGGGCGCGGCTACACTCGACGGCCGTGACCCAGACCGCCGAGCGCCCCACCTTCGAGGAGGACCAGCTCGAGGACGTCGAGCCTCCCGAGCTCGACCCAGAGGTCGCCGCGCGCCGGGCGGCGGCGCTGTCCCGCGTGCGCATCTTCGGCGACCCGGTACTGCGGGCGCGGGCGCTGCCCGTCGAACGCTTCGACGACGAGCTGCGCGCCGAGGCGGCGCGGATGGCCGGCATCATGCACGACGCGCTTGGGGTCGGGCTGGCGGCGACCCAGCTCGGGGTGATGCATCGCCTGCTGGTCTACCGGGTGGGGGCGGACGCCCCGCTGGCGGTCCTGGTCAACCCCCGCCTCGAGTGGGTGAGTGACGAGGTCGAGCCGCTGGAGGAGGGCTGCCTGAGCCTCCCGGGCATCCACGTCGACGTGGAGCGGCCGGTGCACGTGCGTGTGGGCGCGCTGGACGACCTGGGCGAGGAGGTGCTGATCGAGGCGTCCGGCCTGGAGGCCAGGGTGATCCAGCACGAGATCGACCACCTCGACGGCGTCCTGATCCTGGATCGCACCTCCCGCGAGGAGCGCAAGGCCGCCATGCGGGAGCTGCGCGAGCGGGAAGAGGCCGGGCCGGCGGGCTGACGCCGTCGCCCGTGCGCACCGTCTTCGCCGGAACCTCGTCGTTCGCCAGCTCGGTCCTGGAGCGCCTGGCCGCCACCGACCACCGGCCGGTCCTGGTGGTCACGCGACCCGATCGGCCCAGGGGACGGGGCCGTCGGGTGGCCCCGCCGCCGGTGGCGGTCGTCGCGCGACAGCTGGGCATCGAGGTCGCCCAGCCGGCGGACGTCAACGACGAGGCCGCGCGGCGGCGGATCGCGGCGGCGTCGCCCGAGGTCGTCTGTGTGTGCGCCTTCGGGGCCCTGATCCGCGAGCCGCTTCTCTCAGACCACCTGATGCTCAACGTCCATCCGTCGCTGCTTCCGCGCTGGCGTGGCGCCGCACCGGTGGAGCGCGCGATCATGGCCGGCGACGACCGGATCGGGGTCTCGATCATGCGCGTGACCGCCGGACTTGACAGCGGGCCGGTCTGCCTGCAGGAGCCCGAGCCGATCTCCCCGGACGACACGTACGGCTCGCTGGCGCCGCGCCTGGAGCGGCTCGGCGCCCGCCTGCTCATCCTCGCGCTGAGCGAGCGCCCGCCGTTTCGGGAGCAGGACGAGGCGGGCGCCACCTACGCCGACAAGATCGGGACCGCCGACCGCCTCCTCGACCCGTCCCGTCCGGCCTCCGAGCTCGAGCGGGTGGTCCGCGCGCTGCATCCCCACATCGGCGCGCGGGCGGCGCTGCCGGACGGTGAGATGCTCACCGTCCACGCCGCCGCCGTGCGCGACGAGGGGCCGCCACCCGGACGCCTGGCCGCCGAGGGCGGGCGCCTGCTGCTGGGCTGCGCGAACGGTGCGCTGGAGCTGCGGATCGTCCAGCCCGCCGGAGGGCGCCCGATGGAGGCCGCTGCCTACCTGCGCGGCCACGCCGCCGTCTGAGCTGATGGTCTCCGCGGCGCGCAGTTGCGCGTTCAGCGTCCTGCGCCGGACGTTCGAGGAGGGCGCCTACGCCGACCGCGCGCTGCGGGCTCAGGCCGAGCGCGCAGGACTCGAGGGGCGCGAACTCGCGCTGGCGACCCAGCTCGCGCTGGGGACGGTCCAGCGCCGCGCCACCCTGGACCATCTCATCGAGATCCTGACCGAGCGCCCGGTGCAGCGGCTCGACCCGCCGACGCTGGCCGCCCTGCGCCTGGGGCTCTTCCAGCTGTGCTTCCTCGACGGGGTGGCGAGCCATGCCGCCGTGGACGAGTCGGTGCAGCTGGCCAAGGCCGGGCGCGGGGGCGGGCACCGCCTGGTAAACGCCGTTCTCCGCCGCGCGGCCCGGGAGGGGCGCGCCCTGGTGGAATCGCTCGACGACGCCACACCGGAGGCGGCCGCGCTCAAGCACTCGCACCCCGAGTGGGTGGTCCGCCTCTGGTGGGAGGCGCTGGGACCGTCGGAGGCGCGCGCCCTGATGGCGGCCGACAACCGCCCGCCCGAGTCCGCGCTGCGCGCCAACACCCTGGTCGCCGACGCCGAGCGGGTGGCCGCCGAGCTCGCGACGTGCGGTGTGGCGACCCACCCGGCGCAGCGGCTGCCCGAGGGCCTGGTGGTCGACAGCCGGTTCGACCCACAGGGCTCGCCGCTCTGGGATGCCGGCGCGATCACGGCCCAGTCGCGAGCCTCGATGCTGGCGTCGCGCATCGTGAGCCCACAGCCGGGGGAGCGGGTGTTGGACCTGTGCGCCGCCCCGGGCGCCAAGGCCACTCACCTGGCAGCGCTGACCGAGGGCCGCGGCGAGGTGATCGCGGTCGAGCGCCGGCCGGCGCGTGCCGGCTCGCTGTCCGACAACGCTCTCCGGATGCGCGCGCGCAACCTGCGGGTGCGGATCGGCGACGCGCGCGACGACCATGGTCGCGACTTCGACCGCGTGCTGGTGGACCCGCCGTGCTCGGGACTGGGGACGCTCAGCGCGCGGGCGGATCTCCGCTGGCGCGCCGCCCCCGAGGCGGTGCCCCGGCTGGCGCGCCTGCAGGGCGAGATCCTCACGGCGGCGGCCCGGGCCGTGCGCCCTGGCGGGGTGCTGGTCTACTCCACCTGCACGATCTCGCCCGAGGAGAACGAGCTCCAGGTGGAGCGGTTCCTCGCGGGCTCGCCCGAGCTGCGCGCAGAAGACCTTCAGTCCGAGTACCCGCTCTGGAAACATCCCGGTGTGGACCGCCACCTCCTGCTGATGCCGCATCGCGACGGGACGCAGGGCTTCTTTATCGCCCGGCTGCGACGGAGCACCGCTCCATGAGCGACGCCGAGATCCAGGTCGGCACCGTCTGCCCCGAGTGCCATGAGCCCTGGTTGCGCCCGACCAACCTGCCGGGGCGTTACCGCTGCGTGTACTGCCTGAAGCGGTTCGAGCTGGTCTCGCTGTGCCCGAACTGCGGCGAGCACTCCACCATCGTGCGCATGTCCAGCACCGCGATGCTCACCTGCAACCACTGCGGCGCCAGCATGCTGCGCCAGCTTTGACCATGGCCGCCGCCGAGCTGCCCCAAGACGTCCGTGTCGCGCCGTCGATCCTCTCGGCCGACTTCGCCCGCCTGGGCGACCAGGTGACCGAGGTGATGGACGCCGGCGCCCAGGTGATCCACGTCGACGTGATGGACGGCCACTTCGTTCCTCCCATCACCATCGGGCCGCTGATCGTCTCGGCGATCGCGGACCAGATCCATGGTCGCGGCGGACTGGTCGACGTCCATCTGATGATCGAGCGCCCGGAGCGCCACGTGGGCGACTTCGCCGGCGCGGGCGCCGACAGCGTCACGGTCCACGCCGAGGCCACGCCCCATCTGCACTACGCGATCCAGGCCGTGCACGAGGGCGGCTGCCGCGCCGGGGTGGCGATCTGCCCGGCCACGCCGGTGGAGGCCCTGGCCGATGTCAGCGAGGTGATCGACCTGGCCCTGTGCATGTCGGTCAACCCGGGCTGGGGGGGCCAGGAGTTCATTCCCTCGTCGCTGCCCAAGCTCGAGCGGCTGCGCATGATGCTGCCCGAGCGGGTGGTGGTGGAGGTCGACGGGGGCATCGACACCGGCACCGCCGGCGCGGTGATCTACGCCGGCGCCACGCTGCTGGTGGCAGGTTCGGCGGTCTTCGGGAGCGCCGACCCGGCCCGGGCCTACTCGGACCTGACCGCGGCGGCGAACAGCAGCATCGCCGAGAGAAGCCCGGCGGCGCCGCAGTAGCCGATCTCGACCCGCAGGACCTGATCGGCCACCGGGGCCAGGAACAGCCAGGCCACGAACGCCGCGGCGGCGGCCAGCCAGGCGGCGCAGGCGGCGGCGGCGCGGTCGCGGGCCAGGGCGGCCTGGTTGAGCGTGCCGGCGAACAGATGCAGGCCCATCCCGAGGCCCATCAGCGCCAGCCCCACGCGGCCGTACTCGAACTGGCCGCCGAAGACCGCGCTCATCACGGCGGGCCCGATCGCCAGCAGGCCCAGCGCCACCGCCACCGTGAACGCGCCGATCGCCAGCGCCGTCACCCGCACGGCGTGGCGGAACGCCGCCTCTCCCTCGGTGGCCTCGAGCCCGGCCAGATGGGGCAGCAGCGACAGCTGGACAGCCTGGAAGAGCTGCAGCGGCGCTCGGGCGATCAGCAGGACGTTGAACACGAAGCCAGCCAGGGCGACGTTGGCGGCGGCGGCGCCGACGGTGAGCACGGGCACGTTGAGCAACGTCTGCTCGGCCAGCATGATCCCGAGGACCGCCAGCGCGAACCCGGCGCCCCGGCTCAGCGTCAGGTCGGTGAGCG
>DATFPO010000202.1:0-25092 GCA_035264745.1 Solirubrobacteraceae bacterium
GTGACCGCGTCCAGCGGCCACCGCTCGCCCTCCGCCGGCGAGAGGTCGCCTGTCTCCAGGCGCCGGCGGACCGTGACCCCCTCGCCGAACGCCGCGACCATCTCGTCGCGGACCTCGCCGGCGAGCGGGGCGGCATGGTCGGGTGGTTGGAACGTGGCCAAGCGCACGGTGGGAACCTAGTCCAGCGACTCGGCGATGCGGGCCAGCGCCGTCCGCACCCGCTCGTCGCGCTCGCCCGCCTCGGGGTCGGTCCACTGCCAGCGCACCCCGGCCGCGATGGTGAACGTCGGCTGGCGATGGTCGCGGATCGACTCCACCTCCAGGACCACCGCGACGATGTCCCCCGGCGCGGCGAGCGGCTCGTCCAGCACCCGCGCGCGCCCGTGGGCGGTCATCGCCACGTCGTCGGCGGCCAGCACGGCGAGCGCGGCGCGGGGGTCGGTTCGCAGGCGCGCCAGGGAGCCGCGGGTCGCGGCGAGCGCCAGCAGCACCCGCCGACCGCCCACCCGCAGCGCCGTGGAGACCGGGATGGCATGGGGCACCCCGGACCCGTCGACCGTGCACAGGACGGCGACGGTGCCCGGTCGCCAGTCGGGCAGGCGGTCGAGGTCCGACCGGGGCACGTGGCGGACCGTAGCGCGGCGCCGGTCAGCTCGCCGGGACGGGGCGGGCGCGGTCGTGGGCGGCCCGGCGGACCGTGAGGTACATCAAGCCGGCGAACACGGCCGCGGCGACCACGTTGAGCGCCAGCTTGTAGTCGGGCTGGACCGACCCGAAGATGTCCGCCCGCGACGGCCGCGTGGGCGGGATGAGGTTCGCGACGCCGAACACCAGGTCCACGATCAACGCGGCGACGACCATGGTCAGGAACATGAGCGCGGTGATTCGCACCGTGAACGGCCAGCCGTAGTACTTGCGGTAGGCGGCGATGATCGGCAGCACGATCAGGTCGGCGAAGATGAACGCCATCACCCCCGCGAACGAGATCCCGCCCGACCACAGGACCGCGGCCAGCGGGACGTTCCCGATCGAGCAGACGAAGCTGAGCACCGCGATCATCGGCCCCGCGATGACGTTCTCGAGCGTCTTCACCGGCCCCGAGGCATCCTTGAGGAACAGGGCGTTGAAGAAGTCGTCGCCCAGCAGGCCGATGAAGCCCGCCAGCAGGAAGCCGACCGTGATCTCCTTCCAGAGCATGCGCCAGTCGCTGCGGAAGTTGTCCGCCACATCGGACCACGCCTCCAGCGAGGCCAGCCGCTCGCGCCAGCTCAACTCCCCGCCGTCGCCGTGGTGGTGGTGATGGCCCTCCTGGGCTCGCTGCGCGTGCTCCCGCGCCTCCTTCTCGACCCGGCGGGACACGAACAACCGCAGCGCCATGCCCATCAGGGCGATCATCACGATCCCGCCGAGGAACTCGGCCAGCGTGAACTGCCAGCCGAGCAGCACCCACAGGACCAGGCCCAGCTCCCACACCAGGTTGGTCGAGGCGAACTGGAACGCCAGTGCGGACACCGCCGAGGCGCCCTTCTGGAACAGCGACTTCGCGATGGCGATGGCGGCGTACGAGCACGACGACGATGCGGCCCCCAGCACCGTCGCCCTGGCCACCGGCCTCACCCCGCCGCCCGCCAGGCTGGCCTGGATCCGCTCTCGTGGCACCCAGACCTGCACCACGGCGGAAATGGCGAAGCCCAGGACCAGGGCCCACCAGACCTGGTAGGCCATCAGGAAGGCCTGCCACAGCCCCTCGCCGATCGTGGAGACCACGTCGCCCATCGCCCTCGACAGCCTATACGGTGGGGGGGTATAGTGACAAGGGATGGACCGGCCGCGGGGATACACCGCCTCCAAGGACGAGCTGCTCAAGCGCCTGGCCCGGGTCGAGGGGCAGGTCCGAGGCGTGTCTCGGATGGTCGAGGAGGACCGGCACTGCATCGAGGTCATGACCCAGATCAACGCGGCGCGGGGGGCGCTGGACCAGATCGCGCTCGGGCTGTTGGACGGCCACACGCGCCACTGCCTGCTCGGTCCCGGCGGCGGCCGCGCGTCGGGCGACGCCCAGGCAGACGAGGTCATGGCCGCGGTCGGCCGGATGCTCTCGCGCTGACCGGGTGGCGCTGAGCGTGGCGGCCGTCACCCGGCCCACGCGTGGCGGAGGGCCGCTGCAGGCGCTGCGGCGGCCGACCTCGACGCCGCCGATCGGCCTGGTGGTGTTCGTGGTCGGAGCGGCGAGCCTCGGCGCCGAGATCGCCGCCGCGCGCCTGCTGGCGCCCTACTTCGGCGCTTCCACGATCGTCTGGGCGAACACGATCGCGATCGTGCTGGTGGCGCTGTCGGTCGGGTACTGGGCGGGCGGGCGGCTGGCCAGCCGCGACGCGAACGCGCGCGGCCTGTTCCGGCTGGTCCTGGGGGCCGGCATCGCGCTGGCCCTGGTTCCGCTGGTCGCCCGGCCCTTCCTGGAGGCCTCGGTCGGCGCACTGGCCTCGATCTCCGCCGGCGCCTTCGTCGGCTCGCTGCTGGCGGTTCTGGTACTGGTGGCCGGGCCGGTGTTCCTGCTGGGCGCGGTGGCCCCCTACGCGGTGCAGCTGACCGTTCGGCGGGTGGAGGAATCGGGCCCGGTGGCGGGCCGCCTCTACGCGATCTCGACCGCCGGGTCGCTGGTGGGGACCTTCGCCTCGGCGCTGGTGCTCATCCCGGCCGCCGGCACGCACCGCACCTTCCTGGGCTTCGCGTTCGCCCTGACCGCGGTGGGCGCACTGGGGCTGGCCCGGTGGTGGCTGATCGTCCCGCTGGCGGTGGCCGGTCTCATCGCCCTTCCGGCCGGCCGGGTCAAGGCGGCCGAGCCGGGCGAGCGCGTCCTGTACGAGACCGAGACCCCCTACCAGTACGCGCGGGTGGTCCAGGCGTCCGACGGCTCACGGCGCCTGGAGCTCAACGAGGGCCTAGCCGTCCACTCGCTCTACCGCCCCCACAGCTACCTGACGGGCAACTACTGGGACGACTTCCTGGTCCTCCCGCTGGCCACGCGCGGACGTCCGCCGGCCCGGATCGCCATGCTGGGCAACGCCGCCGGGACGGTCGCCCGCGCCTACGGCCACTTCTTCCCCGGGACGGCCGTAACCGGGGTCGACATCGACGGCGCCCTGACCGGCATCGGCCGTCGCTTCTTCGACCTGCGCGGCCCGCGCCTTCACACCGTGACCGCCGACGCCAGGCCCTTCCTGCGAGCCAGCCCGGGCGGGTACGACGCCATCTTCGTCGACGCCTACCGCCAGCCCTACATCCCCTTCTACCTGACCACGCGGGAGTTCTTCACCCTGGCCCGCCGCAAGCTGGCTCCCGGCGGGATGGTCATCGTCAACGTCGGGCATCCCGCGGGGTCGACCAGGCTCGAGCGGGTGCTCGGCGCGACGATGGCGGCCGCCTTCCCCCACGTCCTCCGCGACCCGGTCGAGCCGACCAACACCCTGGTGGTCGGGTCCACGGCCGCGCCGCGCCCGGGGCTCATGCGATCGAGCGGCGCCTCGCTGCCCGCGCCGCTGGGCGCCCTCTCGGCCGGCGCCGCCCGGCGCTTGGCGCCGCGGCTGGGCGGTGGCACCGTGTTCACCGACGACCGGGCGCCGGTCGAGTGGCTGATCGACACGTCCATCGTCGCCTACGCGGCCCGGGCCCAGCGGTGAGGATGCGCCCGTCCCAGGCGAGCCCCCCAACGACGTCGCGGTGAGCACGTACGAGCTCCTGGCCGGCCTTCCGCTCGAGGTCGAGGGCTATGCGCTCGACGGGCTCGAGCGCGAGGTCTCGTCCGACTTCGTGCGGCTTTCCACCCTCGTCCGCCTGCGCGGCGCCGGCGAGGAGGGGATCGGCGAGGACGTGACCTACGACGGCCTCGACCAGGTCGCGCTTCGCGACGCCGGCCCATCGCTGCCGCTCGCCGGTTCCCACACGCTGGACTCGTTCTTCCGGCGACTGGACGACCTCGAGCTGTTCCCGGTCGAGCCCGTGCGCGAGGTCTCGCGCCGTTACCGGCGCTGGGCGTTCGAGAGCGCCGCGCTCGACCTGGCGCTGCGCCAGACCGGCCGCTCGCTGGCGGCCGCGGTGGGCCGCGAGCCAGAGCCGGTCAGGTTCGTGGTCTCCCTGCGGCTGGGCGAGCCGCCGTCGCTGGCCCCGCTGCGTGCGCGTCTGAGCCTGTATCCCGACCTGCGGTTCAAGCTCGACCCCACCGGGTCCTGGGACTCGGAGCTGATCCATGCCCTCGCTGCCACCGGGGCCGTGGAGGCGGTGGACTTCAAGGGCCACTACCGAGGCTCCTCCGTGGATCAGACCGGCGGTCCCGACCTGTACCGGCGCGTCGTGGAAGCCTTCCCGGACGCGTGGATCGAGGACCCGGACCTCTCCCGGCCGGAGATCGACGCCGTGCTCCACCGCAGCCGCGACCGAATCACCTGGGACGCGCCCATCCACTCGGTGGCCGACATCGAGGCGCTTCCCTTCCCGCCACGCATGGTCAACCTCAAGCCCTCGCGCCTCGGCGGGCTCCGGGAGCTTTGTCGGGCGTACGACCACTGCCGCGAGCGCGGCATCGGCGCCTACGGCGGCGGCCAGTTCGAGCTGGGCGCCGGTCGCGGGCAGATCCAGTACCTGGCCTCGCTCTTCCATCCCGACTCGCCCAACGACGTCGCGCCGACGGGCTTCAACGACGTCTCCCCGCCGCCCGGCCTGCAGACCAGCCCCCTGTCCCCGGCTCCGGCCGCGACCGGCTTTGGTTGGGGCGACTAGATCGTCGGTGTCCGCAGCCCCATGCGCGGGTTCGTGGGATCGGTCGCCTAGGGCCGAGCCATCTCGGCCGGCGCCGGCGACTCCGCGGTCTCGGCGCGGCGGTCGAGATGCTCGAAGCGCATCGCGTTGATCGTCCCGCCGCCGAGCAGGATGATCGCCAGCGCGTAGAACCAGATCAGCACGATCAGGATGAACACCAGGGTCGTGCCCACGCGCGACAGCGTGTTGATGTTCGACAGGTAGAACGGAAACGCGTAGTCGATCGCGCCGATGACCAACGTGGCGCCCAGCGCGCCGGGCCATACCGCGCCCCACGGGACCTGCTCGTTGGGCACGGTCCAGTAGATGAGGCACAGGATCCCGAACAGCAGCAGCAGCCCGGCGCCCAGCGTGAGGAGGAATACGACGCCCTCCACGTTGGCCAGGCCGAAGGGAAGCCGCGCCGCGCCGGCCACCAGGATGCTCTGCAGGGTCGGGACCGCCACGGTGGCGGCCATGAACACCAGGACGACCACCAGCATCCCCAGCGAGAAGCGCTTCTGACGCAGCCAACTGCGGCACTCGACGTGGTAGATGCGGCAGAAGGCGGTGTCCAGGGCCCCCCAGAAGGAGGACCCGATCCACACGCTGGCGATCAGGGCAGCGATCCCGATCTGCCCGGAATAGCTCTGGACACGCTCCAGCGCGCCGCTCAGCGTCGCCTCGGTGGCGCTGGGAAACACCCGGCGCAGGTCGCTCAGGACGCTCTCCTGAAGGTCCACGCTCTGCAGGACGCCGCCCGCGATGAACAGGGCGACCAGGGCCAGGGGGAGGATCGACAGCAGCAGGTTGTAGGCGACCATGCCCGACAGCCCGGTGAGGTTGTCCTCGTAGGCCTTCCAGTAGAACCGCTTCACCCCGCGGCCGATCGCGTGCATCACTCGCCTAGCCTCGCAGTCGCGGCGCCGCGCCGCCGGTGCGCGCCGGCCCGGTTGACATGCCGCAGCGGGGTGAGATAGTCGGCGCGGTGCCCGAAGACGACCACTCCACCGCGCCGCAGCTGGAGGTCGAGAGGCGCGCGGCGAACGGACGAACGCAGGTCATCGCCCTGACCGGCGAGCTCGACGTCGGCACCGTGGATCGCTTTCGCACCGCGGTGCGCGAGGCGATCCAGGGGCGCGCGACGGCCGTGGTCGCCGACCTCACCCGCCTGACCTTCATGGACTCCTCGGGCCTCGCGGCCATGCTGGTGGCGCTGCGCGACCTCTCGCGCGCCGGCAGCCGGCTGCTCGTGGCCTGCGCCAACCCCACCGTGCTGCGGATCTTCCACGTCACCCGCACCGACGCCACGTTCGAGATCTGCCCCACGGTCGAGCAGGCGCTCGAGCGTGCGCGCCGCTGACTCGCCGCCGGCCGTCCGGCGCGGCTCAACGGCTTCGTCTCAGCTCCGCGGCCGCGATGAGGGCTGCCGCGGCCGCCTCGAGCGCTCGCGGCTCAGAGCCAGCCTGCGCCTGGCCGGGGCGACGAACCACAGCCCACCGAACATCGTGGCGGCCAGCACGGTGGCGATGCCCTTGGTCAGCGTCGAGAACAGGACGTCGGTGACCAGCAGGATCACCCCTGTCATCGACACCGCCAAAGCCGGCAGGCGCGCCAGCGCCAGCCGATTGGCCACGACCACCAGGCGGTTCTTGTCCTGCTGTTGCGGTCGGCCCGGTCGACGTCGGTCTCGTCGCGACCGCTCTCGCTCGCGGGCGCCCGGTCGAGCGGCTCACGCACGGCGGTTGGGGATCGGACGCGACGGGCACGGAGAGTTACTACCCCATCCGGACCATCGGCGTACCGCCGGCAACGCGCCGGTTCCACGGTCGCCGGACGCCGTGGGACGCGACCGATCGCCGGCTGCTGACTAGAGTGCCGACGCCGGCCCGGAGCCGGCGCGAGATGCGACGCGAGGAAGCAGAGCGGGAAGCGGCCTGGCGCAACGCGCACGACGAGCGGCGGACCCGACTCGAGTTCCACGCCTTCGACGTGAGCGCGGGCATGGCCGACGACGCGTGGGACATCAGCATGCGCCTGCGCCGACAGCCGGCGCCACCGCCGCCTGCTTCCCCGCCCGATCCGGCGGCGACGGCGCTGCAGTCGGCGGCGCCGGATCCAGGTCCCGAGCCCATGCTCGCGCCGGAGCCCGAGGCGACGCCCGCCCCCGAGGCGGCGCCCGCGGCCAAGCCGGCGCTGGAGCCCGAGCCGCCCGTCGCTCCCCGCGAGGAGCCGCCGGTCCCGCCGGCGCCGGCGGTCGGCGCCGAGTCGGAGGCCGCCCGGTTCGATGCCCCCCCGCAGCCGCGGGTTTCGCGGCTGGAGAGCGTGCGGGGACGAGTGCGAACCACCCGGGAGCGAATGGGGAGCGCCCGCGAGACCCTGCGGGGCGCCCAGGAGGGCATGCGCGCCGCGCAGCAGCGGGCGCGCGACACCCAGCGGCGGATGCGCGCCGCCCAGCGACCGCGCCTAGCCCGCCGATCCCGGCGGCCCGATGCCGGGAACCAGGCCGCGGCCGCCGACCTGGGACTCGAGCCGCCCACGAGGCTGGAACGGCTGACCAGGCTGGTCGGCACAGCGGTCATCGTGGTGGCGGTCCTGTGGGTGGGGATGGTCACGGCGCTGGCGGTCCTGAGCGGGGCGACCAGCGTGGTCGGGTTGCTCATCTATGTGGGCGGCGTGCTGATCGGCGTGGCGGGGGTCGGTCTCGGCGTCCTCATCCGCCGAACCTGAGCCGATGAGCATGCCGTCCAGACTGGCCATCGCCGCCCTGGCGCTCACCGGAGCGGCGGGGGGCGCGGCCGCGATCGCGGCGCTTCCCGCCCACCGTCCCCGCCCGGCGGCGGCTCCGGTGAGCCGCACCGTGGTGTTCGGGCACTCCGTCCAGGCAAGAGCGCTGGTCGCCCGCGAGCGCGGCAACCCGGCGGCCGCCCGGCGGATCCTCGTGGTCGGATGCATCCACGGCGACGAGTGCGCCGGACGGGCGGTGGTCCGCCGGCTGGCGGCGATGCCCGCCCGCCGGGACACCGACCTCTGGCTGGTGGACGAGGCCAATCCCGACGGGGCGCGACTTCGGCGCCGGCAGAACGCCCGCGGCGTGGATCTCAATCGCAATTTCCCCTTCCGCTGGAGGCGTCTGGACCGCCGGGGCGGCCTGTACTGGTCGGGCCCAGGGCCGCTGTCCGAGCCCGAGTCCCGGGCGCTGCAGAGCCTGATCCTGCGCCTGCGCCCCGATGTGACGGTCTGGTACCACCAGCACATGCGCCTGGTCGACCAGTCGGGTGGCGACCCGGCGGTCGAGCGGCGCTACGCCGAGCGGGTCGGGCTGCCGCTGCGCCGGCTGGCGCGCTACCCCGGCAGTGTCACCGGCTGGCAGGACGGCCGGCTGCGCGGCTCGACCGCATTCGTGGTCGAGCTTCCCGCCGGGCACCTGTCGCCATCGGCCGTCGCGCGGCATGCCGCGGCGGTGCTCGCCCTCGCCGCGCCGACGCCACCATCCCGCGTGGCGGTCGTGACCGCCCCGCCCGGCGCGCAGCCGCCCGGCCGGTCGCTGCGTCCGGGCATCCGCCGGCGGTTCATCCCGTTCGGGCCGCGGCGCCGAGCCGAGATGGCGGCCTATGCCCGCCGCCACTACGGGCTCTCGACCTGGCGGCTGGTCGACCCGAGGGTGATCGTCGAGCACTACTCCGCCACCGCGACCGCCTCGGCGGTTTACAACACGTTCGCACCGGACCATCCTGACCCAGAGCTGCACGAGCGCCCGAACACGTGCGCGCACTTCGTGGTCGCGCGCGACGGGACGATCTTCCAACTGGTGCCGCTGGGGACGATGTGCCGCCACGCGGTCGGCCTCAACCACACTGCGGTCGGCATCGAGCATGTCGGCTTCTCGGACGGCCAGGTGATGGGCGACGGCCGCCAGCTCGCCGCCTCACTGCGGCTGACGCGCTGGCTGCGCTGCCTGTACGGCATCCCGGTACGCGACGTCATCGGGCACGCCGAGGCGTTGTCGTCGCCCTACCACCGCGAGCGCATCGCCCGCCTGCGCAACCAGACCCACGGCGACATGGCGCGCCCGGCGATGACTCGTTACCGCGCCCGACTGGCGCGCCTGGGCTGCTAGGCGATCTCGCCCGTGGTTGCCGCGTGCGCGCCGGCCGCCGGCCCACCGGCGCTCGTTAGGGTTGGGAACGTGCACGCCGAGCTCGAGACCGCGGGCGAGCAGCAGCCGCTCGAGCTGATCCTGGCCCGCAATCTCCTGTCGAGCATCTCCACTCCCGGCTTCCTGGTCGACAAGGACGGCATGCTGGTGTTCTTCAACGAGGCAGCCGGTGCCCTGCTGGGCAGGCACTTCGAGGAGACCGGGAAGATGGGACCCGACGAGTGGAGCCGCGCGTTCGGGCCCTACGACCGCGGGGGCGAGCCGATGGATCTCGATGAGCTGCCGCTGACCATCGCCCTGCGCGAGGGCTGCCCGGTGCACGACACACTGACCCTGCAGTCGGTCCAGGGCGACCGCCGGGAGGTCGAGGTGAGCGCCCTGCCCCTGGTGGCGGCCAGCGGCGGCTTCCGGGGCGCGCTGGCCATCTTCTGGCCGGTGGGCCAGAGGGGCCGGGGATGAGGCTCAAGGTCTGGGGCGCCCGGGGCTCGATCCCCTCCCCGGGGCCGGAGACCAACCGCTACGGCGGGAACACCTCTTGCCTGCAGGTGACGCTCAGCGACGGCTCCACGCTGGTCCTGGACGCGGGCACCGGAATCCGCAACCTGGGGCTGATGCTGGCCGGCTCGGAGCCCCGCCTGCACATCCTGCTCACCCACCTTCACATGGATCACATCCAGGGCCTGATGTTCTTCGCCCCCTGCTTCCGGCCGAAGTCGGAGATCGTCATCTGGGGGCCGGCGTCCCCCGAGGCCTCGCTTGAAGACCGGATCGCCCGATACATCTCGGCGCCCCTGTCGCCGGTGGAGGTTCGGGGGCTGCCCTGCGACGTCTCGTTCCGCGAGGCGCCGGCCAGCGAATGGGAGATCGGGCCGGCGCGGATCCAGGCCGCCTCCGTCTCGCACCGGGGTCCCACCCTGGGCTACCGGATCACCGACGGCGACCAGTCGCTGGCCTACATCCCCGATCACGAGCCCGCCCTGGGAGCGGACCTGTCCCAGCTCGAGCCGGAGTGGATCTCCGGCTACGACCTGGCCCTCGGCGCGTCGCTTCTGGTTCACGACTGCCAGTACGCCGACGACGAGTACCTCGAACACGTCGGCTGGGGGCATTCCGGCCTCAGCGACGCGCTGACCTTCGCGCGCCGGGTCGAGGCCCGCCGCACGCTGCTTTTCCATCACGACCCGCTCCATTCCGACGACCGGCTCGACGCCCTGTGCGGCGCCGCCGCCCAGCGCTGGGAGAGCCTGGGGGGCGATCCCAGCTGCCTGGAGATGGCACCGAGCGTCGCGAGATCGACCTCTCTGGGGCGCCCGCCCCGGCCGCCGCGCGCGGCCAACCCGAGAGGGCGCCGGGCTAGGAGACGGTCAGGGTGCCCTGCATGCCGGCCTGGCGATGGGCGTCCACCGAGCAGTAGAACGTGTACTTCCCGGGCCGCAGGCTGACCGTGGCGGTGGTCTTGGACCCGGTGATCTGGCTCGTCCCGCCGATCCGGCGCGCACCCTGCGCAATCGTCACGTCGTGGGGCACCGGCGCCTGGTTGGTGAACTGGATCGTCACCTTGCCGGCTCGCGCGCTCAGCGACTTCTGCTGGTAGGCGATCTGGCCGGACGGATCGGCCGCCACCTGCACGCTGCCACCGGCCGCGCCTCCGGTCTTCGCGGGTGGCGGCCCTCCCCCCGACGCACCGCCGACCTGGCCCTGGGGCGGGGACCCCTGGGTCGGGCTCGTCGTGGTCGAGGGCTGCTCGCGGCCCTCCCCCCTGGTCGGCTTGCTCGCCGTGGCCACGGCGGTGGCCATGGTGGCCACCACCAGGATGGCGCTGAGCGCCATCACGCCCCGCGCCCGCTGCGTCGACCCCGGGAAGTCGGGTCGCGACAGCCCGATGGCGGCCAGGACGACGGCCCAGGCCGCCAGCAGTGCCCCGGCCAGGTAGAAGGGCACCTTGCTGGGCTCGCCCGCCGCCACCAGGTGAGTGAGCACCGACATCACGCGTCTGCGGTTCGGGGCATGCGGGCGGCGAGACTAGCCGATAGTCGGCGACAGCCTGAGCTGGCCGGCGTACGGCCCCCGCCCGGTCAGGCAGGCGGCGCCGCAGCGGGCGGCGAGCTCGAGCGCGTGCTCGACGCCGCGATCGGCGGCCAGCCCGAAGGTGAGCCCGGCGGCGAACGAGTCTCCGCAGCCGTAGGCGTCGACGACCGGTCCGGGCAGGGGAGCCGCCCGGAAGCTGCTGGTCTGCTCCTCCGCGGCGGTGTAGTGGCCGCCCCGCGAACCGGCGGTGGAGACGACCAGGCGAGGCGGCGGCTCGATCTCCCCGGCGCCGACGCGCTCGCCGGAGTCGCTCTCGCTCATGACCAGCGCGTCGAGCGTCACGCCGGCGCCCGAGAGGGCCTCACGCGCGCGGGGTGTCGCGACCAGCACCCGAGCGGCTCGCGCCGCCCTCAGCGCGGCGGCGTCGCCCCCGGTGAAGTACACGGCGTCCGCCGCCGCGAGCTCTCCCCACGGCAGCGGGTCGGACCCGATCGGCACCACTCGCTCGCCGACGACCGTGATCGTCCGCTCGCCGTCGCGGTCGGTGAAGGTAAACCCGCGCCGCTGGGGTGGCGGCCTCCAGGCCACGTGCGGGCGGACACCATGCCCGGCGAGCTCGGCAGCCGAGCGCCGGCCCAGCTCGTCGTCGCCCAGGGCGGTGTAGAAGTCCGCCGCGCCCGCCAGCTTGGCCAGCTGGACCGCGGCGACGGCCCCGCCGCCTCCCACCTCGTCCCAGGCCTCGAGGGCATGCACGATCTCACCGGGGCGCGGGACCCGCTCCACGCGCGCGAACTGGATCCACTCGACGTGGCCGACCACCGCGACGCGCATGGCGTCAGTCTGTCAACGCCTGGTGAGCGGCTCTAGGGGCCGTTGACCGGGAGGTCGTAGTCGAGCGGAGCGTGGTAGCTGGCCGCCGACGCGCGGGCGGAGCCCCCGGGCAGGTAGTTCATCGGGTTGACCGCGGTCGCCCACATCGCCGTGCCGGTGCGGACTTCGAAGTGCAGATGCGGCCCGGAGCAGTTGCCGGTGCACCCGCTGCGCCCGATCACCTGGCCCTGGCTCACGCGCGAGCCGACCGTGGTCAGGAACTCGGAAAGGTGCGCGTAGCAGGTGCTGATCGTCGAGTGGGCGATGCAGACGAAGTTGCCGTACCCGCCCTCGGGCCCGACGAAGAGCACCCGCCCGGCGGCGGCGGCGTGCACCGACGTCCCGCTGGGCGTGGCGATGTCGAGCCCGGAGTGGTAGTGGTCACCGCGATTCTCGCCGAACGGACCGGTGATGGTGCGGCCGGGCACCGGCCAGATCAGCCCCTGCGAAGACGACGGCGCCCGGTGGCCCTCGTCGATCGCCTGCTGGTCCTTGTGCACCATCACGAGGGCCGCCGGACTGGGCAGCGAGGCGACCGCGGCGGCCAGGACGACGCGCCCGCTGCTGGCGCGCTTGGGCACGGTGACGTCCACGCTCAGGCGGCCGACCCCGTCGGGAGAGACCCGGACGTCGTCGCGGGTGCCCGCGCCGCCGGTGAAGATCACCGAGCGGACCGCCGAGAGGTTGCGCCCACGCACCTTCAGGCGCGCCGAGTCGCGCACGCTGATCGACCGATTGCCGGTCGAGGCCGCCCTGCCGGCGCAGCGGGACAGACACGAGATTCCGGTGATCACCGGGCGCTGGGCGAACTGGGTGCCGCCGTACACGCCCGAGCCGCCGGCGCTGGTCGCGCCGCCCGACTGGCCTCCCTTCGCGGAGTTCGGCGAGGAGTCGCCGCCCGAGTCGCCTCCCTTCGCGGCGGCCGGGACAGCCGGGGCCAGCGCGCAAGCGAGGGTCAGGGCGAATGCCGCGGCCAGTGTCCGGCTATTCCGTTTGCCCCTCCCAGCACGTTTCACGTGCGGTCTTCCCTTTGCTCAGGCCTACGGGGTTAGCTGACGGGCTCGCGCTGAAAGGGCAGCGCTACCAGGAGCCATGTCCTGGATTCGCCCCCGACGCCCGTACGGGCGCCGACCGGTTCCCCCGTTCCATCGGCTTGTACATGGCAAGCCGATGGATTCGGCAAGACTTCTTGCAGCGCGGCAGTATATAGCGGCACGGCAGACGTCAAGGGTGAATTTCGCCCTCTTCGCGCCGTCTCCTTCCGCGCCGTTGGACCGGGCGCCCTCGGGACGTCGCGGCCCGGAGATTCGCCGCGCGGCGTGGCGGGTAGCGCTGGCTCGAGACATCCACCCCGGGAGGAGCCGATGGAGAGCCCAGAGCGATCTCCGGACGATGTGCGCGAGGAGGCCGAGCAGGGGGGGTACGACGAGTCCGAGGCCGACGCCGGCGGGGGCGCCGACGAAGCCGACAGCCCGCCCGACCAGGACACCAGCGACCAGACCGGAGCCGAGCAGGGCGAGGGCTTCTAGGCGGCGCGGGCCGCCAGCACCTCGTGGGCGGCCGCTTCGGCCTGGCCGAGCTGCTCGTCCACGAGATCGAGCCCCGAGTCCCAGAAGCCGGGGTCGGCGAGGTCCACCCCGACCAGGCGCCCGACCTCCTCGGGCGGCCTGGAGCCGCCCGAGGCCAGGAGCTCGAGGTAGCGGGGCACGAATTCATCGCCCTCGTCCAGGTACCGGCGGTAGACCGAGAGCGCGAGCAGCTGGCCGTACGCGTACGCGTAGACGTAGCCCGGGGTGTCGATGAAGTGCGGGATATACGACCACCATGAGCGGTAGCCGTCGCTGATCTCGACGGCGTCGCCGAACATCTCCGCCTGGGTCTCGATCCAGAGGTCGCCGAACCGGGCGAGCGAGAGCTCCCCCTCCTCGCGCCGGGCGGTGTGTGCGCGATCCTCGAAGCGGTTCATGGCGATCTGGCGGAAGACGGTGGCGATCGAGCCCTCGATGCTCTCGGCCAGCAGCGCCAGGCGCGACTCCGGGCCCTGCGCCGACTCCAGCAGCCGCCCGAAGACGACCGTCTCGCCGAACACGGAGGCGGTCTCGGCCAGGGTCAGGGGCGTGTGCTGGTGCAGTAGGCCCCGGGGCGCGGCCAGCGCCGCGTGGACGCCGTGCCCGAGCTCGTGGGCGAGCACCAATACGTCGCGGCGCTTGTGGGTGTAGTTGAGCATCACGTACGGGTGCACAGAGGGCACGGTGTAGGAGCAGAATGCGCCGCCTCGCTTGTTGGGTCGCACCGGGGCGTCGATCCAGCGCTCGGCGAAGAAGCGCCCGACGAGCCGGCCGAGCTCGGGCGAGAAGGAGTCGTAGGAGTCGAGCACCAGGTCGCGGGCCTGGCTCCAGGCCACCTCCGGATCCGCGTCGGTCACCGCGGCGGCACGGTCGTAGTCGGCGAGCCGCTCTATGCCGAGGAGCCGGGCCTTGAGCCGGTACCAGCGGCGTGGCAGCTCGTAGCGTCCGCGCACGGCCGCGACCAGAGCGGCCACCGACTCGTCCGACGCCTCATTGGCCAGGTTGCGGCTGGCGAGCCAGTGCGGGTAGGAGCGCAGGCGGTCGTCGACCGCCTTGTCGTGCAGCACCGTGTTGAGGACGAAGCCCCGCGTCCGCAGGCCGGGCTCTAGCGCCGCGGTGACACCTTCGGCCACCGCGCGCCTCTCCTGGCGGTGGGGCGACACCAGCCGGGCCAGCGCCACGTCGAGGGCCACCGGCTCCTCGCCCGGGAGCTGGACCCGGATGGCCGAGGACAGCTCGGCGAACAGCCGACCCCAGGCGCTGCGGCCGGTGACCGCCTTCTCGGCCATCACCCGCTCCTCCGGCTCGGAGAGCAGGTGGGGCCGATACCGGCGCTGGGTGCGCAGGTGATGGCGGCAGAACTCCAGCTCCTCGCCCGCGAGCAGCTCCTCGGCCCGAGCGTCTTCCAGCCCGGCCCATTCCAGGTCGAAGAACAGCACCCGGGTCTCTATCTCGGTGCCGCGCTCCTGGACCCGCTGCAGGAGCGCGCCGCGGGCCGGGTCGGCGGTGTCGGTCGCGAAGCGCAGCATGGCGTAGGACGCGGCCCGACCGACGGCCTGGTTGATCTCCACCAGCTCGCGCATCGCCTCGGCCAGCTCGGCCGGCGTCGCCAGCGCGCCCGCTCGCCCGGCGTAGCGCTCGGAGAAGCCGCGGGCGCGCTCGGACGCCCAGTCGAGCAGGCGCTCGACGCCCGCCTCACCCTCGCCGTCGACCAGCGGGTCGAGGTCCCACTCGACCACCGCCAGATCGGGATCGGGAGCCTGCGCGATGGATTGACCCGGAGTGGCGATGCCGGGAGCTTACGGGCGGCGGGGTGGCGGGTCGCGACTGTAGCGCCGGCGCGGCCAACCCCCGATACTCCCCGGATGCTGCGCCACCGGCGCACGCTGCCGGTCCTGGCCGCCGTCGTCGCGGCAGCGCTGGCGGCGCTCGGGCTTGCGCTGGCGAGCGGCGTGGTCAGCGGCTCCGGCGGTTCGTCCCGCGAGGCGGCGGACAGTGGGCGCCCGCTGCCCCGCTTCCATCCTCGAGCCGTCGAGCCGGTGGCGGGAGAGCCCAGCGGGGTGTCGCAGGTCCCCGCGCCGCCCGAGGCGACCGACGTGCCGCGCGCCGGCAAGGGCCATCGGGTCTCGGCCGGCGCCCCCACCGATGCGCAGGTCCGGGCCGAGCTCGAGGCGCTGCAGCGCGAGCAGTCGAAGATCCAGGGGGCGATCCTCGACGGCTCGGCTCCGATCCGCCAGGGATCGGGGCGCTTCATCTGGCCCGTGTTCGGGCCGATCACCTCGCCGTTCTGCGAGCGCCGGGCGTGGGAGGGCTGCCATCCCGGCATCGACATCGGGGTGGCCGCCGGCACGGCGATCCGGGCCGCCGATACCGGCCAGGTGGTGCTGGCCGGCCCCCAGGGGGGCTACGGCAACCTCACCTGCATCGCCCACTCGGCGACGTTGTCGACCTGCTACGGCCACCAGTCGCGGATCCTGGTCGTGCCGGGGCAGGTGGTGATGCGCGGCCAGGTGATCGGGGCGGTCGGCTGCACGGGCCTGTGCTTCGGGCCCCACCTGCACTTCGAGGTGCGCGTCCGCGGTCGGGTGGTCAATCCGATGGCGTACCTGTGAGTGGCGTGCGAACCGACTGCCCCAACCGAGGCGCCAAGCGCGCGGCGCCCCCGGCGACGGCCCGGCTCGCGATACTGCCGCCATGACCGCGGCCCCCAGCCCGGAGCGCTCCTGGCGCGCAGGCCGCCTCGCGGCGATCACCGTGGCGGCCATGCTCGCGCTCGCCGGCGCCGGGTATGCGCTCTGGAGCGCCCTCCTGCGCCCGGCTTCGGCCGAGCAGCAGCTGCAGACCAGCGCCGATCGGCGCTTCGATCCCATGCTGGTCCCGCGCCGGCATCGGCCCCAGGTGGTGGAGCCGGTGGCCGGCCAGGTGGCCGACGTCCCGGCACCGGAGGAGATCCCGCCGAGGGGCTCGACCGGTCGAGGGGGACCGTCGCGCGGGGCTCCTTCGGATGCCCAGGTGCGCCGCGAACTGGCCCGCCTGCAGGCGGTGTCGCGGCGCTACCACTTCGACCAGCTGGACTTCTCGGGCAGGCTGATCCCGTTCGACGCCCTCCCCACCGGCGGCTGGCAGCAGAGCATCGCCTCCACCTTCTACGACTACGGCCACGGCCTGGCCTGCGGCGGCGTGCTCAAGCCGGACCAGCTCGGCGTGGCCCACAAGACTGCTCCCTGCGGAACCATGGTCACCTTCCGCTACGGCAACCGGGGGATCCGGGTGCCCGTCATCGATCGGGGGCCCTACATCGCGGGACGCGAGTGGGACTTCACCGGCGCCACCGCCGCCGCGCTGGGCTTCCCGGGCCTCGGGGCGGTGCAGTGGCACGTCTAGGCCTCGGCAGCCCAGGCCGTCCGCCGGCAGGCGTTCGATGACCGCCGCCGGTGCTGACCGCGTGGCGCTGGTCCTTGGCGCCCGCAACCTCGGCGGCGCGATCGCCGAGCGCCTGCTGGGCAACGGCTGGCGGGTGGCGGCCCTGGCCCGCAGCGAGGACTCCCTGGCGCGGATGCGCGACGCGGGCGCTCTGGCACTCAGCGCCGACGCCGCCGACCCCGACGACCTGAGCCGCGCCCTGGAGCGCACCCAGGACGAGCTGGGCCCAGTGCGTCTCGCGGTCAACGCGGTGAGCGCCGCCCGCCCGCCCGGCGAGGGCCCGTTCGGCGGCGGCCCGGTGGCCGACGCCAGGCTGGAGGCTTTCCGGGGGTGGGCCAGCGCGGTGGCCGAGCAGAGCTTCACCTTCCTCTCGGCGGGCGCCCGCGCGCTGCGCCGGACCGGCGGAGGCACCCTGATCCAGATCACCGGAGGGTCGTCGCGGCGGGCCATCCCGGGCCGGGGGCCATGGGCGGCGGGCGCGTTCGCGACCCGGGCGGTGGTTCAGGCCGCCGCCCAGGAGCTGCGGGGGGAGGGAATCCATGTGGCCCTGCTGGTGGTGGACGCCACCATCGAGTCCCCCAAGACGGCTCCCTTCACCGAGGAGGTCCCGCGCGACGCCCTGGCCGACATGGCCGACGTGGCGGCCGCGGTGGAGTACCTGGCCCAGCAGGGGCGCCGGGGGATGACCCACGAGCTGGTCATCACCCCGGCCGGAGACCGCTGGGTCCCCTAGCGGCGATCCCCTGGCTGGACGTCAGCGCGAGGCCGACAGGCGCTGTACGCGGTCGACCAGCCGCTCCACGTCCGACTGCAGCGCTCCCACACTGCGTCGGGTGTCCCTGCGAGTGGCGCGAGCTCGGCGCTCGATCCGCCCGCGGCCGCGCCGCATCGCGGTGGCGCCGCGACGTTCGAACCGGCTCAGCTGTCGGCGGAAGCGGGACCGCGTGGTCACCGCGTCGGCGATGGCATCGCGAGCCGCCAGCGTCGCGCCCACCGGGATCAGCAAGGCCCGCTCGGCGTGCCGCTGGATACCCTCGAGCCCGGTGAGCCGCGCCGTGTGGCGCGCATCGCGCCGGGCCGCGTTGCGCTTGCGCGTGGCGGCCGCCTTGCGTGCGGCCGCGCTGCGCTTTGTGGCTGTCTGCGTGGCCATGAACGCATCAACTCCTTGTCGTCGCTCGCCTGTTGCCTCCCCGGCCTGGGAGCCGGCAAACGTCGTATGCGGATCCTGGTGCAGGCGACAACCGGCGCTGCACTGGCGGGACGCCGGATAGCCTGACCCGCCCCGCGACCATCGAGAGGAGCCGAGCCCTGGAGCACGCCGACAGGGACGTGCGGCCCGCCCGCTCAGCCGGGCCCTCTTGGCTAGTCTCCGGCAGGAGGAAGATCGTGGCGCGCGTGTCAGATGAGGAGGTCATCTCGGTCCTCGGAATCGAGGACCTCGGCTCGGCGCTGATCAGGTCCTCGGTCGACGCGCTGGTGATCGTCGACGACGAAGGGCTGATAACCGAGTTCAATCCCGCCGCCGAGAGCATCCTGGGCTACCGGCGGGAGGATGCCGTGGGCCGCGAGATGCCCGGACTGCTCCTGGCCCCGGAGGTCCGCGAGCGAGTCCGGATCGCCCTGCGCCGCGGCGCCGCCGGGGGCGAGGCACCCCTGTTCGACCGCCCGGTCGAGGTCCCGGCCCTGCGCGCGGACGGCTCCCGCCTGCGGGTCGAGCTGAGCATCGCGCGGCTGGCGACGTTCGATCCGCCGCTGTTCGGGGTGTACCTGCGGGACCTGAGCCGCCGCCGCGCGGTCGACTTCACCCACCTGCACCTCGCGGCGATCGTAGAGTCGACCGACGACGCCGTCCTCAGCAAGGACTCGCGGGGAATCGTCACCAGCTGGAACCCGGGCGCCGAGCGGCTGTACGGCTACAGCGTCGAGGAGGCGATCGGGCGCCACGTCTCGTTCCTGGTGCCGTCCGACCACCGGGGCGAGGAGGCGCGCATCCTGGCCCGCGCGATGACCGGCGAGCGGATCGAGACCTACGAGACCGAGCGGATCCGCGCCGACGGCACCCGCGTGGAGGTATCGCTCACGGTGTCGCCGATCGTCGCCGGCGACGAGGGCGTGATCGGGGCGTCGGTCATCGCCCGGGACATCACGGCGCGCAACCGGGCCGCCCAGGCCCAGCAGCTGCTGGCCAACGCCAGCGCGGCTCTCGACGCCTCCCTGGATCCGGTGGAGACGCTGCGCACGATCGCCGGGACCACGGTGCCGCAGCTCGCCGAGCTGTGCATCATCGACCTGCTGCGCGACGACGGATCCATCGGTGGGGCGGTGGCCCGAGCCACCGACGCGGCGATCGCCCGCGAGCTGGAGGGCCTGCGCCGGCGGTTTCCGCTCGATCCCGCCGGCCGCCATCCCGTCGCCCAGGTGCTGCGCACAGGGCACTCGATGGCCCTGCGCGACCTGACCGCCCCGGAGATCCAGGCCGACGTGGCCCAGAGCGACGAGCACCTCGAGTTCATGCGTCGAGCGGATTACCACTCCGCCGCGGTCGTGCCGATGGTCGCCCGGGGTCGCTTGCTGGGCACGATCTCGCTGCTGCACGTCGACAACGACCGGCGCTACGACCCGGACGACCTCGCGTTGCTGGAGGACCTGGCCGGCCGCGCCGCGATGGCGTTCGACAACGCCCGCCTGTACGCGGAGCGCTCACGGGTGGCCCGCACGCTCCAGCAGAGCCTGCTGCCGGTCGACCTGCCCGCCATGCCGGGCTTCGCGGTGGCCGCCTCGTATCAACCCGCCGGCGAGGGCAACGAGGTCGGCGGCGACTTCTATGACGTCTTCGAGCACGAGGGTGAATGGGTGGTGGTGGTGGGCGACGTGTGCGGCAAGGGCGCCGAGGCCGCCGCCGTCACCGCGCTGATCCGCAACAGCGTGAGGGCCGTGGCGCTCGCCGAGCAGGATCCCTCGCGGATCCTCGACCAGGTCAACGAGGTGATGCTGCGCCATGAGGTGTCGCAGCGCTTCGCCACCGCGGTGGTGGGCCGGCTGGCGCGCACGGACGCCGGGGCCACCGCCCGCATCTGCGCAGCCGGCCACCCCCCGCCCCTGGTGCTCGAGCCCGGCGGCGGAGTGCGCTCCCAGACACCCCGGGGAGACCTGCTGGGGATCCGCGCCGACGCCGCCTTCCCGGCTCTCGACGTGGCGCTGCATCCGGGCGAGACGCTGCTGCTCTACACAGACGGCGTCCTCGAGGCGGCGGCCCCGCGGCAAGTGCTCTCCCCCGAGGACCTCGAGTCGATCGTCGGCCGGTGCGCGGGCATGCCGCCCCGGGAGGTCGTCCGGGTCGTCGAGCGCGAGGCCCTGCGCCTTAGCGCGGGCAGCCCGCGCGACGATCTGGCGATCCTGGCGGTCACCGTCCGCTAGCGGGCGGAGGCCCGGCATGTCCTCGACGCGGCTTGAGAGCTACCGGCGCAAGCGGGACCTCAACCGCAGCGGCGAGCCGGCCGGCGGGCGCTCGCGACGCGGGCGGGCGCCGGTGTTCGTCATCCAGAAGCACCACGCCACCTCGCTGCACTACGACTTCCGCCTCGAGGTGGCGGGGGTCCTCAAGTCGTGGGCGGTGCCCAAGGGACCCTCCACCGATCCGCGTGACCGGCGCCTGGCCATGGAGGTCGAGGACCATCCGCTCGACTACGCGTCGTTCGAGGGCGTCATCGAGGAGGGCAGCTACGGCGCCGGCCCGGTGATCGTCTGGGACACCGGCACCTACCGGAACGCCAGCGAACGGGGCGGGGAGGAGATCCCGATCGAGCAGGCGCTACGCGACGGACACGCCTCGGTGTGGCTGGAGGGCCGCAAGCTGGATGGCGGCTGGTCGCTGCGGCGCATCCGCGACGGCGCCAAGCCGCAGTGGCTACTGGTCAAGCGGCGCGACGCCGGGGCCGACGCCCGCCGGCGTCCCACCAGCACCCAGCCGGAGTCGGTGCTCTCGGGCCGCACGATCGAGGAGCTGGCCCGCTCCGCCGGCTCCGGTGGCTGACGCCCTCGCCGGCCTGTCGGCGCCCGAGCGCGCGCGGCTGCGGCGGGCGCCGGCGCCCGCGCGCTTCGAGGCGATGAAGGCGGTGCTGACCGACGAGCGCTTCTCGGACCCCGCGTGGCTCTACGAGCGCAAGCTGGACGGCATCCGCTGCCTGGCGGTGCGCGACGGACAGCGCCTGCGGCTGCGATCCCGCAACGACCTCAGCCTCGACGGCCGCTATCCCGAGCTGGTGGAGGCGCTGGCCCGCAACCGAGCCCGGCGCTTCGCGGTCGACGGCGAGGTGGTGGCGTTCGCCGGCGCCCGGACCAGCTTCGCCCGCCTGGCCGAGCGTGGCCGCCATCCCGGCACCGCCGTGTTCCTCTACGTCTTCGACGTCCTGTGGCTGGACGGTCACGACCTGAGGGCGCTGCCTCTGCGCGCCCGCAAGGCGGTGCTGCGGCGGGCGCTCGGCTTCCGCGGCCCGGTGCGCTGGACGCCGTACCGATACCGGGACGGGGAGGCGCTCTACCGCGAAGCCTGCCGCCGGGGGTGGGAGGGCGTGATCGCCAAGCGGGTGGACAGCGCCTACACCGCCGCGCGCTCGCGCGACTGGCTGAAGTTCAAGTGCGAGAACCAGCAGGAGTTGGTGATCGGCGGATACACGGCGCCCCGCGGCTCGCGGGAGGAGCTGGGAGCGCTGCTGCTGGGCTACCACCGCGACCGCGAGCTGCGCTACGCCGGGAAGGTGGGGACCGGCTTCGACCGCGAGACGCTCCGCGACCTGGCGCGGCGCCTGAGCGCCCTGCGCCGAGACACCTCGCCGTTCGCAGGCGATGCCGCGCCGGCCCGAGGCACCACGTGGGTGCAGCCGCGGCTGGTGGCCCAGGTCGCCTTCACCGAGTGGACCCGCGACGGGCGCCTGCGCCACCCGCGCTACCTGGGGCTGCGCGAGGACAAGGACGCCGGCGACGTGGTCCGCGAGCGGCCCGGGCCGGGGCGATGAGCGAGACGGCGGGGGTCCGGGCGGGCCGGCGGACGATCGACATCACCCATGCCGGGCGGGTCATGTTCCCCGACGCCGGGCTGACCAAGCTGGACCTGGCTCGCTACTACGCGCGCGTCGCCGAGGCGATGGTCCCCCACACCCGCGGCCGCCCGGTGACGATGCAGACCTTTCCCGCCGGCGCCGGCGCCAAGGGCTACGTCATCAAGCAGGCGCCGGGCCACTTCCCGGATTGGATCCCGCGGGCTCGGATGAGGAAGAAGGGCGGCAGCGTCGACCACGTGCTGATCGACGACGCGGCCACGCTGGTCTATCTCGCGGGGCAGAACGTCATCACGCCCCACGTCTGGCCGGCCCGGGCGGATCGCCCCGATCGCCCCGATCGGCTGATCTTCGACCTCGACCCTCCCGACGCCATGCCGTTCGCGCAGGTGCGGGCCGTGGCCCGCACGCTCGGGGACGCCCTGCGCGATCTCGGACTCGAGCCCTTCGCCATGACCACCGGGTCGCGCGGGCTGCACGTGGTGGCGCCGGTCCGCCGGTCCGCCACCTGGGCCCAGGCCCGGGCGTTCGCCCGGGCGCTGGCCAACCGGCTGGTGTCGGAGAACCGCAGCACCCTGACCACGGCCCGCTACCGCTCCCAGCGCCGGGGACGGCTGTTCGTCGACACCGGGCGCACCACCTACGCCCACCACGCGGCGGCGCCGTACTCCGTGCGACCGCGGGCCAACGCCCCGGTCGCCACCCCGCTGCGCTGGGAAGAGCTCGACGACGCGCGGCTGGACCCGCAGGGGTGGACGATCGAGACCCTGCCCCGGCGGCTGGAGTCGGAGGGGGACCCGTGGCACCGGCTCGGCCGCCGAGCCCGGAGCCTCGAGCCGGCGGCGCGGCGTCTGGGTTAGCTCTCCTCCAGGCGTCGCCGGAATCCGCCCGCGCCGGTCACCTTCGCTCCCTCGGCCCGGGCGCGCTGGGCCAGCTCCCGGTCCGAGGTCACCACGGTGATCGAGGCGACTTCGCTCTCGGCGGTCAGGGCCTGGACGATCGCGTCGTCCGCGCTGGGGGCGAAGACGACCTCCACCGCCCCGCCGGGCGACAGGTCGAACGGGCGCCCGTCGAACACCACCGTCACCTCGTCGCCGGCGCGTCGGGCGAACGACTCCAGCCGCTCCAGCAGGGCACGTCCCGCGCCCTCCCGGTCGCGCCACCAGCCGTCGGGGCGCGACCCTATGACGTTCATGGCGTCCACCAGCCAGCGCACGAGACCCGGACGATGATGTCGTAGGGTGCGGTCGATGGACGTCGTGGTGGCGGGCGGTCATGGCAAGGTCGCGCAAAGGCTGCTCGCGCGCCTGGCTGCCGGCGGCGACCGCGCGCGCGGGCTGATCCGCAACCCCGACCACGCCGCGGACCTCGAGCGCGTCGGGGCCGAGCCTGTCGTCGCCGATCTCGAGGCCGAAGAGGACCTCTCCCCGTACGTGGCCGGCGCCACCGCGGTGGTGTTCGCGGCCGGCGCCGGCCCCGGGAGCGGCCCGGAACGCAAGCGCAGCGTCGACCTGGGCGGCGCGCTGAAGCTCATCGCGGCCGGCCGGCAGCAGGACGTCGCCCGCTACGTGATGGTCAGCGCCATGGGCGCGGGCGAACCCGCGGCCGGCCCGCCGGCGATGCGGCCGTATCTCGAGGCCAAGGCGCAGGCGGACGCGGCGCTGTCCACCAGCGGCCTGGACTGGACGATCGTCCGGCCCGGCCGGCTAACCGACGACCCGCCCACCGGCCGCGTGACCGCGGCGCATCGCCTGCGCCGGGGCGGCGAGATCACGCGCGACGACACCGCGGCGGTGCTAGCCGCGACGCTGCGGGCGCCCAACACGATTGGACTGATGTTCGAGGTGCTGGGTGGCGACACGCCTGTCGAGGAGGCGGTCGCGGCGCTCCAGGGCGGTCGTTGACGGATTTTTCCCCTGCGGTCCGACGACCCGGCTAGGGTTGCGCCCATGCGCGAAAAACTAGACATCGGCGGGACCCTCTCCAAGATCTTCCAGACCTACCAGCACCAGGCCGCGGTGCTGCTCCCCGGCGCCCTGATCGTCTTCCTCCCGGTGGCGATCATCAACGCGCTGATCCGAAACAACGGGAGCGGGATCATCTTCTCGGTGCTGGCCATCCTGATCCAGCTGGTGGCCACCTACCTCTTCCAGGGCATGGTGGTCCAGCTGGTTCGTGACGTCCAGGACGGAAGGCGCGACTCGAGCATGGGCAAGCTCTTCGAGTCCGCGGTTCCCGTGCTCGGCGCCCTGATCCTGGCGGGCATCCTGGCCGGCATCGGGATCACGATCGGGTTCATCCTGCTCATCATCCCGGGGCTCTTCCTCCTGACGATCTGGGCCCTCATCGCACCGTCGATCGTGGTCGAGCGAACCGGCGTGGGCGGCGCCTTCAGCCGCAGCCGCGAGCTCGTCCGCAACAACGGATGGCAGGTGTTCGCGGTCCTCGTGGTCCTGTTCGTGATCCAGTTCGTGGTCACGCTCATCCTGACGACGCTCATCGTCGGGATCAGCCACAGCGTCATCGGGGCGGCCGCCGCCCAGCTGATCGCATACGTGCTGATCGCCCCGCTGAGCGCTCTGGCCGCGGCCACGATGTACTTCGAGCTGCGCCGGATCAAGGAGGCCGCACCGGCTCCTGGCGCCGTCGGCGCGGCGCCCGCCGCCCCCGCGGCAGCGGGCGGCACGGGTGCCCCGCCGCCCGCGACCGGAGCGCCGGGGCCCTCGGCGCCGGCCCCCGGCCCGGAGTCCCCGAGCCGGCCGGTCCAGCCGCCGCCCCCGTCGGAGCCTCCCCCGGCAGCGGGCTGAGAACGTTCGGCCGGACGGAGCGCCGCGGCGCTCCGTCCGGCCCGGCACAGGCGCGTTGCGTCCCGGCGCCGAGGCTCGGACGACCTCGACTTCCGCGCGGCGGCGTTCAGTACAGTGCGCCGGCAGGACGCGACCCGCGTCCCAGGCCCAGGAGGATCCGATTGATCAGGGTGCCGCGCCCGGCGCTGTCACTCGTCGTCCGAGGCGCGGCAGCAGTCTGCGTCGTGCTCGCCCTGGCGGCGCCACCGGCGCTCGGGGCCCACCCTCGGATCCCCGCGCGGTCCGGGGCAGCGCTCGATCCCGGCCCGCTCAGCGGCCAGCCGGTGGGCATCCGCGACCGCGAGCTGAGCCCGGCCGCCGCGCGCCGCGTGTTCGACGCCGAGCCC
>DATFPO010000203.1:0-2306 GCA_035264745.1 Solirubrobacteraceae bacterium
ACCCACCACCCGTTTCACGCCGTGGCGGAAACGATCCGAGGGCCGGCACGCAGCAGCGCTTTCTCTGCGGCAAGGCCGTGTGCGGAGAGGGCAAGGGGGCCGGCTGCCGGGTCCGAGCGCCCGCCCCTGGTCGCGTCGCCCTCCGGGTCAGCGCTTCTCGGGCGAAGGGTGCCGCCCGGGCCGCCGCCCTCCGGCCGCGAGGTCGAACCGGCGCTGCCGGGCGGTCCAGGCGAACCGCCCGTCGCCCTCGAGGAGGTGCAGGTGGTCGACGATCCGGTTGCGCTCCAACCAAGCGACGGTGGCCTCCAGCTCGGCGAGCGACATCTCGGCCCTGGCCTTGCCCATGACGCGCTTCAACGCGGCCGAGAACGCATGGTGCGCCCCGGCGCCGCGCGCGAGCCGCACCATGCCCTCGTTCTCCACCGCCTGGGCCGCGACCATCCGGCCGATGCGCAGGCGCAGCTCCCGCTCCCGCCGCGACGGCGGCTCCAGGAGGTCGGGCTGGCGCGCGAGGAGGAGCCGCTCGGGGCGCACCTCCGCCCAGTCCGGCCCCGGAGCGAGGCGGTCCCAGCGGAGCGCGACGGCGTTCGACGACAGGGGGACGATGGGCCGGCCGCGCTCGCCCGCCTCGTCGTCGCCCAACGGGAGGCGCTTCTGGCGCGGCGGCTTCTGCCGGGCAAGGGTGCCCTGCTCGCGCTCGATGCGCTCCCTGAACCCGCGGAACAGGACATCGTCGGGGTGGAACACCACCGCGGCCTGGTCCTCGTAGGGCCCGGCGTCCGGGTCGACGCGCGTGGCCCGCGCGATCATCTGCTCGAGCCAGGCGCGCGAGCGGATGTGGGTCAGCGCCGCGACCACGGCGACCTCGGGCGCGTCGAGCCCTTCGTAGGCCATGGCGACCGTGACCAGCACGGAGGGCCGCGGCAGCAGCCGGAAGGCGGCCAGGGTTTCCGCCGCGCCGGGTTCGTCGGAGGTTGCGATCGCCGCCTCGTCGGCGTTGCGCCGCCCCATCCAGCCGCGGAGCCGCGCGAGGTAGCGGCGCGCGTTTTCCTGGTCCGGCGCCACCACCAGCAGCTTGCCGAGCCCGCGGGCGGCGTCTCCGGCCGGGATGCTCCGGGCGTCGCGCCGGGAGGCCCGGAGTTCCCGGGTGGCGTCGAAGGCCCGGCGCAGGAGGTGGTCGGCGAAGCCGGTCCGCAGCGCCGTGAAAAGGGCCGCCCGCGCCACCTCCGGGGCACCGGACAGACGCTGCGGCCCGATCCTCCGCCGCTCCTCGTCGAGCCACTCGGCTTCGCCGTCCAGCGCCCCGAAGCGGACCGGGAGGACCGCCTTCTCGGCGAGCGCCTGGGCGCGGCTGTAGCCCACGACGGCGAAGCCGGGGGCCTCGAGGTCCACCTCCCGGGTGCGGGCCCTCTCGCCCCGCTTGTAGGGGAGCCAGAGGATCGCCCGCCCGTCCGCGCGCTCCAGGGTGCCGCTGAGGAGGAGCCGGGCGCGCGCCGTTTCCAGCAGCGGCAGGATCGCCCGCGACCAGCCGGCCTCGTCGTCCGGGGCCAGGGGGTCGATCCCGGCGACGGAGGGGAGGTGGTGCACCTCGTCGACGACGACGAGGTAGCGGTGGCGGCGGAACTCGGCGAGGTGCAGGCCGGGCGCGGCGGCCACGCCCTGGTAGGTGGTGACGTAGCCCCGCAGGCCGCGGCAGGGGTCCGGGGCGTTTTCGGCCGCCCGGACCGAGACGGAGTGCCCGAGCGCTGCTCGCCAGGCCGGGTCGGCGAAGGCCTCCTCGGCCTGCAGCCGGAGGCTGTCGCGGGGCACGATCCAGCAGACCCGGTCCACCACCCCGGCCGCGATCAGCCGGGCGGCGGCGATCACCGGGAGCAGGGACTTGCCTCCCCCGGGCGTCACCGCGGCGAGGATGTCCGCGAGGTCGGTCCGCCCGGTGGCGATCGCCTCGACGATGCCGGCGACCTCGCGCTGGTGGGTGCGGAGCGGGCGTCGCATGGGCCGTCAGGGCCGGTTCGGGACGTCGTGTCCGCCGCCGCGGGGCGTGGCCACCACCCGTCCGCCCCTCGCGGCGCGCATCCCCGGCCCTCCGCGCCGCCGGCACACCGTCCCCGGCGCCCGCTCGGCTTCGCCGACCACCGCGGCCACCGGTGGCGCGGACCGGCCGTCCCCCACGGCGCGGACGCGGAAACGGCCTGCGCTCTCCGCCGCTGCGAGGCTGGCGAAGCCGGGCGGCGCCGCGCAAGGCGGAGCCGTGGCGATGCGCCCGCGCCTGCCCTCCGCCGCCGCGTGCCGGCCGGGGCCGCAGG
>DATFPO010000204.1:0-2836 GCA_035264745.1 Solirubrobacteraceae bacterium
ACATGTTCGGCGTGGTCTTCCGCGGGCACCCGGAGCTGCGTCGCATCCTCATGCCCGAGGACTACGAGGGGTTCCCGCAGAGGCGCGACTTCCCGGTCGGCGGCGAGCCGGTGATCTTCACCTACAACCAGAACAAGGTCCCCCACTACACCGAGTGAGCACGCCGCCCCGGATCCGAGATCGCCCGGAGGACATCGACCTGGCTCCGGCCGGCCAGCAGCTCGAGGCGGCGCCCGAGGAGCAACTGCTGACCATCAACTTCGGGCCGGTGCATCCCTCGACCCACGGGGTGCTTCGCCTGCTGGTGACACTCGAGGGAGAGGTGGTGCGCGACCTCAGCCCGATCATGGGCTACCTGCACACCGGGATCGAGAAGACCTGCGAGGACAAGTCTTATTGGAAGGTCATCCCGGTCATCGAGCGCATGGACTACCTCGCCTACTACTTCAACGCCATGGCGTTCTGCGGCGCGGTCGAGGGGCTGCTGGGGCTCGAGGTGCCCAAGCGCGCCCAGTACCTGCGGGTGATCCACCTCGAGCTCAACCGGATCATGTCCCACATGGTCTGGCTGGGCACCGGAGGCCTGGAGCTCGGGGCGATCTCGATCTTCTGGTACGCGTTCCGCGACAAGGAGACCATCCTCGACCTGTTCGAGATGTCGTCCGGCCAGCGCATGCACACGCGCTACTTCCAGGTCGGCGGCGTCATCGAGGACATCCCGCCCGGTTTCGAGGAGAAGGTCAGGGCGTTCTGTGCCGAGATGCCCCGCCGCGTCGACCAGATCGAGGCCATCCTCGCCCGCAACGAGATCATGCTCCAGCGGCTGCGGCACACCGGCGTCGCCGACGAGCGGACGCTCCTCGGCCACGGGGTGACCGGCCCGCTGCTGCGCGCCGCCGGCAACCCCTGGGACCTGCGCAAGGCGGCGCCGTACTCCTCCTACGAGGACTTCGACTTCAGGATCCCGGTGGGCACCGTCGGGGACAACTACGATCGCTTCCGGGTCCGACTGGCGGAGGTCCGCGAGTCGGTCAGGATCGTCGAGCAGGCGCTGGACGGGCTGCCCGAGGGGCCGTTCATGGTCGAGGACCGCAAGGTCGCGCTGCCGCCCCGCCACGAGCTGGGGACCTCGATGGAGGCCCTCATCCATCACTTCAAGCTGGTCACCGAGGGCTACCGGGTCCCGCCGGGCGAGCTCTACTACGCGATCGAGGGGCCGCGCGGCGAGCTCGGGTGCTTCGTCCGCGCCGACGGCTCCGGCAAGCCGGCCCGGGTCCACATGCGCGACCCCTCGTTCGTCAACCTCCAGGCCTTCCGCGACATGGTGGCCGACGGCTACGTCGCCGACCTGATCGCCACGATGGCGATGCTGGATCCGGTGCTGGGCGGCGTGGACCGATGACCCCGGCCGACGGCAACGGGGCCGGGGACGGCAGGGTGGAGGTCAAGCGCTTCTCCCACGGCTCGCGCGTGCCGGGGTGGGACCGGGCGGTCGATTTGGACAAGGACCCGGCCCGTATTCCCGAGCCGGCCACGACACCGGTCCCCGAGCACCTGCGGGAGGAGATCGAGTCGCGCATGGCCCTCTACCCGGATCGCCGCTCGGCGGCCATTCCCGCCCTGGCGACGGCCCAGCGCCACCACGGCTGGTGCTCGCCCGAGGCCATCGAGCAGGTCGCCTGCGTGATGCGGGTGACCCCCGGATACCTGTCCGCGCTGGCCACCTTCTACGACATGCTGGAGACCGAGCCCAAGCCGGTGCACGACGTCTACGTCTGCACCAACATCTCGTGCTCGCTGCACGGCGCCGACCGCCTCTACGAGGCGGTCCAGGAGTTCGCCGGGGAGGACCCCGAGTTCAACGTGCGCTCGTTCGAGTGCCTGGGCGCGTGCGACATCGCCCCCATGGCCGCGGTGGACGGGGTCTATGTCGGGCCGCTGGAGATCGCGGACGTTCCCGCCCTGCTCAACGACGTGCGCGACGGTCGACCGGTCCTGGCGGACCGCCAGCTGATCCGCCGCCCCGTCGCCGACCCCGGGGCCAACCGGGAGGAGTATCCGCCGCCCGACGTCCAGCCCGCGACCGCGCAGCCCAAGGGGGCGAGCCATCCCGGCGAACGCGAGCGGTCGGTGGCCGGGCCAACACCGGGCGGCCTCGAGGGCGGCGAGCCGCCCGCCGCCGACCACGGCGACCAGCGCGGGTTCGAGCCGCCCGACCCGCGCCAGGGCAAGCGCTGAGTCACCGATGAGCCTGCTGCTGGCCGACGTCGACGAGCCTGGCCTGGCGACGCTCGATGTCTATGCCCGGCGGGGCGGCTACGAGTCGCTTCGCAAGGCGGTCGGGATGACGCGGGACGAGGTGCTGCACGAGCTCGACGTCTCGCAGATCCGCGGTCGCGGCGGGGCCGGCTTCCAGATGGGCAAGAAGGCGTCCTTCCTCCCCAAGGGCGATATCGACAAGTACCTGGTCTGCAACGCCGACGAGTCCGAGCCCGGCGCCTTCAAGGACCGCGAGCTAATGCAGAAGAACCCCCACGGGCTGATCGAGGGGATGATCATCGCCGCGTACGCCGCCGGGGTGAACCGGTCGTTCATCTTCATCCGCGGCGAGTATCAGCTCCAGGGCGACATCCTGGAGCGGGCGCTGGTCGAGGCTCGGGACGCCGGTTATATCGGCGAACGCATCCTGGGCTCCGACCACACCCTGTCGCTGGTCCTCCACCGCGGCGCGGGCGCGTACATCTGCGGCGAGGAGACCGCCCTGCTGGACTCGCTCGAGGGCCGTCGCGGGCAACCGCGGCTGCGGCCGCCGTTCCCTGCGATCGCGGGCCTCTAT
>DATFPO010000205.1:0-5007 GCA_035264745.1 Solirubrobacteraceae bacterium
CTGATCGACGGGATGGTGGCCGACGAGGCCGCCGACGGGCTGCCGCTCCTGCGGACCGACACGCTGATGTCCGATGCGCCGTCGCGCCGCCGGGTGGCCCAGGAGGCGCTCGACTTCGCCGCGCGGCTGGGGGGCGGTGACGGGTGAGCACACTCGCCGTCCTGCCGATCAAGCGCCTGGACGCCGCCAAGGGGCGGCTGGACCCGGCGGTGAGCTCCCGGTCACGGCGCGACCTGGCCGCCGCGATGGCCGCCGACGTGCTCGACGCCCTGGGGCAGGTCGGCGGCCTGGCCGGCGTGATCGCGGTCACCGGCGACGTGGAGGTGGCGCGCGCCGCCACGGCCGCCGGGGCGGAGACGGTCGAGGACCCGCGGGACGCCGGGCAGAGCGCGGCCGCCCAGATGGGGATCTCCCGGGCCCTCCATCGCGGAGCCGATCACGCGCTGCTGGTTCCGGGCGACTGCCCGATCCTCGACCCCGCCGAGCTGGAGGTGCTGCTCGCCGGGATGGTGGCGGAGCCCTCGGTCGCGGTGATCCCGGACCGCCACGGCACCGGCACCAACGGCCTGCTGCTGACCCCGCCCGAGGTGATCTCGCCCGCCTTCGGGCCCGGCTCGTTCGCGCGCCATGTCGAGGCGGCCCGGCGGTCCGGGGCCCTGGTGTTCGTCGAGCGCCTGCCGTCGCTCGCCCTCGACGTCGACACCGCCGGCGACCTGGCGGCGCTGCGCCGGGCGCTGGCCGAGTCGCCGGCGGCGGCGCCCCGGACCCGCGGGGTCCTGCCCGCCGTGCCGGCAAGCGGGGCGTGACGTCTTGACCGTGTCAGCCGCGCCGCTGGGCGGGATCCCGGAGGTCGGCGTTGGCGTCGACCTCGCCGGGGTGCTGGCGGCGGCCGCCGAGACCGTCGGCGGCCTGCGCGACGGCGACATCCTGGTGGTCGCCCACAAGGTGGTCTCCAAGACGGAGGGCCGCGTGCGCCACCTGTCGGACGTGCGCCCGGGCGAACCGGCCCGCCGCCTGGCCGCCGAGCAGGACAAGGACCCGCGCCACGTCCAGGTGGTCCTCGACGAGGCCGCCGACCTGGTCCGCGCCGAGCGCGGCGTTTTGATCTGCCGCACGCGGCACGGCTTCGTGTGCGCCAACGCCGGGGTGGACGCGTCCAACGCGCCGACGGCCGGCACCGTGGTCCTCCTCCCCGAGGACCCCGATGCCTCGGCCCGACGGCTGCGGGCGCGGCTGCGCGACCTGACCGCCAGTGCGCCCGCCGTGCTGGTCACCGACTCGTTCGGCCGGGCCTGGCGGCACGGCCAGTCCGAGGTGGCGATCGGATGCGCCGGGCTGTCGCCGCTCGACGACTGGCGCGGGCGCCCCGACGCCGGAGGGCGCACCTTGCGGGCGACCTGGATCGCGGTGGCCGACCAGGTCGCCGCCGCCGCCGACCTGGCCCGGGCCAAGGACTCGCGGGAGCCGGCGGTGGTCGTGCGCGGGCTCGAGCGCCACGTCACCGTGCAGGACGGTCCCGGCGCGGCGACCCTGCTGCGGGGACCCGCCGAGGACCTGTTCCGCTGAGGGACCGGCTCGAGGCGCAATACTGGCCTTGGTGTCCGGCGACAACGTCGAGATCGTGCGGCGCATCCTCGAGGCCTGGCGGGAGGGGCGGTCTCCCGCGGAGGAGGGCCTGCTCGACGAGGAGGTGGAGTGGGTCAACGCCCCGGAGGCGGTCGAGCCCGGGACGCGCCACGGCATACGTGCCTTCGAGGCCGCGGCCGCGAATGTCGTCCAGTCGTTCGAGAACGTCCGGCTCGAGGTGGAAGAGCTGGTCCCGTACGGCGACCAGGTGCTGATGATGGGGACCCTGGTGGTACGCGGACGCGAGAGCAGCGCCGAGCTGCGGCAGCGGGTGGGCCAGCTATGGACGCTGCGTCAGGGTCGAGCGCTCCGGGTCGAGCTGTCCACCGACCCCGAACGCACCCGCGCCGCGCTCGACGCCGAGCGCGCGTCACACTGACCGCCCGAACGCCGGGTCAGGCCGGGACCGGCAGCTCGTAGCGGCGCCGGATGCCGTAGAGCGTCGTCCGCTCGGCGGCCGGGCGCCCGGCGCGGTGGGCGGCGGCGACGAAGTCCTCGGGCGCCAGTCGCACGCCGTGGTAGGAGCCGGCCATGCGCGAGATCGACTCCTCCATGAGCGTGCCGCCCAGGTCGTTGACACCCCAGCGAAGCGACTCGGTGGCCGCGTCCAGGCCCATCTTCACCCAGGACGCCTGCAGGTTGCGCACCGTGCGCCCGAGCGCCAGCCGGAACACCGTGGTGTGCTTGAGGTTCTCCTCGCGGGAGATCTCCTCGATCCCGTGGGTGCGCCCGAGCAGCGTGTGAAACGGGATGAACGAGAGCGGCACGAACTCGGTGAAGCCGCCGGTGCGTTCCTGGAGATCGCGCACCACCCGCATGTGCTCGGCCAGCTCCCAGGGCTCCTCGATGTGGCCGAACATGACGGTAACCGTGGAGCGCAGGCCCGCGGCGTGCGAGGCCTCGATGACCTCCACCCACCGGGCGACCGGAAGCTTGTTGGGGGAGATCCGCTCACGCACCCCGTCGTGCAGGACCTCGGCCGCGGTGCCGGGCGTCGAGTCGAGCCCGGCGTCCCGCAGGCGCTCGAACACGGCGATCGGCGCCAGACCCGACATGTCGCACATGTGCGCGACCTCCATCGGGGAGTAGGCGTGCAGGTGGAGCTCGGGCGCCACCTGCTTGGCCACCCGCAGCCAGTGCTCATAGTCCTCGAGCGCCCACTCGGGATGGATGCCCGACTGCATGCAGATCTCGGTGGCGCCGAAGTCGACCGCCTCCTGGACCCGGCGCACGAACTCGTCCTCGTCGTGCTGGTAGGCGTCGGGCGAGCGCCGGCCCTGGCCGAACCCGCAGAAGGCGCACCCGACGATGCAGATGTTCGACACGTTGATGTTGCGGTTGACCACGAAGGTCACCGTCTCGCCGGCCAGCTCGGCGCGCAGCTCGTCGGCGGCGGCGCGCATCTCCTCCACCGCCTCCGGGCGTCGCTCGGCGAACAGGGCGGTCAGCTCTTCGGCGGACAGCCGCCGGCCGTCGCGGCCCCGCTCGACCGCCGCCGGGACCAGGTCGGCCCGGATCGGGCGATCCTGTCGGCGGCCCGACCCGCGCCGGGGGACGAACGACCAGTAGCGGCGCTTGATCACGTCGAGGACGCCCTGCGCGAGCCAGTCGGAGTCGATGAACTGGGGGTAGACGCACAGGCGCTCGGTGAGCGCGAACCCCTCCGCCGCCAGGCGCCGGCGCACCTGGTGAGGCGAGGGAAACGGGTGCTCGGGAGAGATGTGATCGCCGTTGGCGGACAGGCCGCCCAGGTCGGTGGCGCCCTCGTGCACCAGGTCCAGCCACCAGTCGGAGAGGTTGGGAGGCACCTGGACGCCCACTTCGGGCATCAGCCGGCGGCACTCGCGGACCAGCCGCCGCATGTCGTCGACACTCACCGGGCAGGCCCAGTCGGGCCGCGCCAGGCTCGGGCCGTCGGCCACGCCGGTGCGCCAGTACTCGCGGGCCGCTCCGTCGGCGATCTGGGCGGGCTCGCGGCCGTAGTAGGAGTGGTGGGGCACGAAGTTCTGGAGGATCACCTCCTGGATGTGCCCGTGGCGGTGATGGGCGGCCGCCAGCGCCTCCAGCGAGGCGATCCGCTCGTCCTCGGTCTCCCCGATTCCCACCAGGATCCCGCTGGTGAACGGGATCCGCAGCTCGCCGGCGGCGTGGATCGTCTCCAGCCGGCGCGCCGGATGCTTGGTCGGCGAGCCGGCGTGGACGGTCTCCATGAGCCGCTCGGAGATCGACTCGAGCATCAGCCCCTGGGACGCGGTGACCTCACGCAGCCGGGCGAGGTCCTCCCGCGACAGCACCCCCAGGTTGGTGTGCGGAAGCATCCCGCGCTCGAGCGCGCGCTCACATGTCCAGGCCACGTAGGAGGTGAAGTCTCGGTGCCCGTGCTCGCGCAGGCGCGCCGCCACGTCGGGATTCACCTCGGGGCGCTCGCCGGTCAGGACCAGCAGCTCCTTGACGTTGCGCCGGGCGGCATCGTCGAGCATCCGCTCGACCTCCTCGGGCGTGTACAGGTGAGCCCGGTGGGTGGCGAACGCGCAGTACTTGCAGTAGCAGCGGCAGGTGCGCGACAGAGAGAGCGTCAGGTTGCGGGAGAAGGTGACCCGCCGCATCGGCTCAGAGTCTAGGCAGTGGCCCCCGGTTCCGGGCCGGAGGGCGGGATCGGGTCAGTCCAGCGTGTCTATCGGCCGCCGTGCCACCCGCTCCTGGGGGTCGAGGACCAGCGCCCTGTATCCCTGCGCCGCGGCGAGCGCGCCCAGCAGGGGGCCGACGATGTAGATCCACGCGCTGGCGAACTGGCCGCCGACGAGCGCCGGGCCCAACCAGCGGGCGGGGTTGAAGCCAGCGCCGTCGAGCGGGGCCAGGGTCATCACGCCCAGCCCGAGCGCGATGCCGATCACCAGCCCGGCCCAGGCCCGCTCGCCGCGCGGGTCGACGGCGGTCCCCATGATCGCCCACATGAGGACGAAGGTCCCGATCACCTCGCACAGGAGGCCGAGCAGCGCGCTGCCGTGGAGCAACCGGTCGGACACCGCCGTGGCCCCGTAGTCGACCGCCCGACCCGGCTCGAGCAGCAGGAGCTTCACCACCAGGGCAGCGGCCACCCCGCCCACCAGCTGCACCACCCAGTACACGGCGGCGTCGAACGGCGAGATCTTGCGCAGCGTGAGCAGGCCGAAGGTCACCGCGGGGTTGAAATGGGCCCCCGAGGTGCCGCCCAGCGTGTAGACCAGCATGGCCAGGACGAAGGCGTGCACCAGGCCGATCACCGCGAAGTCGGTCGCGCCGACGCCGCCGGGAGAGCTGACCACGACGATCGAGGCGATGAAGAAGACGAGCAGGAACGTGCCGAGGAACTCGGCGGCGTAGGCGGTCGGTCCGCGTGCT
>DATFPO010000206.1:0-17329 GCA_035264745.1 Solirubrobacteraceae bacterium
GTGGCCCACGCGCGCCGGGTGGCCCCCGAGCGCGAGCTGGAGGTCGAGTGCCGCGACGGCGCCGAGATCGACGAGGCGCTGGCGGCCGGGGCGCGCCGGATCCTGCTCGACAATTTGAGCCCCGCGCGGCTTCGGGCGGCGGTCACCCAGGTGGCCGGTCGGGCGACGCTCGAGGCCAGCGGAGGCATGACCCTCGAGACGCTTCGGGAGCACGCGTCCACCGGCGTACAATTCATCTCGATGGGCGCGTTGACGCACTCGGCGCCCGCGCTCGACTTCTCCCTGACCCTCAACGCCCAACCATGAACCTTCCGGTCATCCAGCCCGGCGCACCGGTCACGGCGGTCGAGCTCGAGGACGTCCGCGGCCTCCAGGACGAGGTTCGCGCGCTCAAGGCGAAGCGCGACGCGGTGGTGCTCGCGCACAACTACCAGGTGCCGGAGGTCCAGGACGTGGCGGACTATGTGGGCGACTCGCTGGGCCTGTCGCGCCAGGCGGCCGCGGCGCAGCAGTCCACGATCGTGTTCTGCGGCGTGCACTTCATGGCGGAGACCGCCTCGATCCTGTCCCCGGACAAGACCGTGCTCATCCCCGACCTCGACGCCGGCTGCTCGCTGGCCGACTCGATCTCCGCTGATGAGGTGCGGGCCTGGAAGGCGCAGCACCCGGGCGCGATCGTGGTGATGTACGTCAACACGTCGGCTGCGGTGAAGGCGGAGACGGACTACTGCGTGACCTCCTCCAACGCCGTGTCGGTGGTGGAGCACATCTATCGCGAGCACGGGGCGGAGACCGAGATCCTGTTCGGGCCGGACATGTTCCTGGGGGCGTTCGTCGAGCACCGGACGGGCCGGCCGATGCACGTGTGGTCCGGCGAGTGCCATGTGCACGCCGGCATCCGCCCGGCGGACATCTCCGCGGTCCGGGAGCGCCATCCCGGCGCCGACTTCCTCATCCACCCGGAGTGCGGCTGCTCGACCAGCGTCATGGAGTACGTGGCCGCCGGCGACGTCTCGCCGCAGGGCGTTCACATGCTCTCGACCGGCGGGATGCTCGACTACGCTCGCCGCGCCTCCCCGGGCGGCACCGCGATCGTCGCCACCGAGACCGGGATGCTCCACCCGCTGCGACAGGCGGCGCCGGACACGGACTTCATCGCCGCCAACGAGCGGGCGAGCTGTCGCTTCATGAAGATGATCACGCTCGCCAAGCTTCGCGATTCGCTGCGCCACGGGGTCCACGAGGTGCGCGTGCCCGCCGAGATCGCCGAGCGCGCTCGGGTCCCGATCGAGCGCATGGTCGCCATCTCCTAGGCGCTGCCGCGGCCTGGGCCGCCCCCACCCGCGGCGGCGGGCGGCGCAACCACCGTCAGCATGCCGAGGGGGCGGCCATCCGGCCGCCCCCTGAGTCAACGCCTTCGGCTGTCCGACCGCGGCTCAGTCGTCGTCGTTGTCTCCGTGGCCGTCGTCGTCGCCCTGGAGCGATTAATGAATCTGGACGGCCTCAGGCGTCGAACTCTTCCGGCTCGTGCGGGCCCACGCAGGCGACCGCCAGCTCGGTGGAGATCCCCCGGGCGGCGTCAGCCACCTCCTCGAAGGTGACCGAGTCCAGGGCGGCGATCGCGGCGTCGGGGTCGATGTCCTCGTCGTGGACGATGGCCTGGCTGGCGGCGTACCGGGCGACGGCGTTGGCGTTCTCGAAGGCCAGGACCATCCGCCCCGCGGCGTACGCTCGGGCGCGCTCGAACTCGGCGCGGGTGGGCCCGTCACGGCGCAGCTCGCCGACGATCTCGCCCATCCGCCGGAACGCCTCGATGCACTTGGTCGAGTCCAGGCCGGCCGAGAGCTGGAGGATCGGGACGTCGGCGAAGGTGTGGTCCAGTGCGTAGACCGAGTACGCCAGCCCCCGTTGCTCGCGGATCTCGTCGAACAGGCGGGAACCCATCGAGCCGCCCAGCAGCGTCGAGTAGATGGCCAGGGCGGCCCGGTCGCCCCGGTCGGACACGTCGACCGACGGGCGGTAGGACATGCGCAGATGCGACTGCTTGGAGTCACGCTGCTCGACCAGGCGGCGGGGATCGAAGGACGGGACGGGGTCGTAGGGTTCGGGCTCCGGGATGTCCGGGAAGCGACCGAACAGCTCGGCCATCGCCCCGTCCCGCGCCCCGTCGGTCGACCCGCCGGCCAGCGCCTCCAGGTTGCCGACGATGAACGCGCCCCCCCGGCGCCCAGACCAGCGCCGGGAGCGGAAGGCGATGATCGCGTCGCGGGAGAACCTGCGCAGGTGCTCCTCGACGCCCAGCACCGGACGCCCGAGCGGGTGGTCGCCGAACGCCGCGGCGTCGATCAGGTGCTCGGCCAGGGTCGCCGGCTGGTCGTTGGCGCGGGCGATCTCCTGGATCACCACGCCCCGCTCGCGGTTCAGCTCGTCGGCGTCCAGGTGCGGTCGGGCCACGAAGTCGGTGAGCAGGTCCATGGCCTCCATCGCCGCCTCGGCCCGGGCGGTGATGTGGAAGGCGACCAGGTCGTGGCTGGTGTACGCGTTCAGCTGCGCGCCGAGCCGCTCGGCCGTCTCGTTGACGTCCCGATAGGTCGGGTACTTCTCGCCGCCTTTGAACACCAGGTGCTCGAGGAAGTGGGCGATTCCGTTCTCCTCGGGGCGCTCGGTTCGAGCCCCGGCGTCGAATGCCGCGAGCACGGTGACCACCCGTGTTCCCGGGACGCGCACGCGGTGGACCGGCAGGCCGTTGTCCAGCTGGGCGGTCTCGATCGAGGCCATCCCTCCAACCGTAGCGCGGGCTGCACGAGGCCTTGCAGCCTGCCTGCAGACCAGGCCGTACGCTGCCGCGCGCGCATGGCCGTCCCCGAGCGCCAGCACAAGTACCGCCGCACGCCGCGTCCGGCCGCGCCCAGGCCGGGCTCGGGGCACACCGTCCCGTCCTCGGGCACCGCCGGCCACGTGCTCGAGTTCCGCCGCGTCTCCAAGGTCTACGAGGGGGGCGACATCGGCCTGGATCGCGCCACCTTCGCCATCGAACGGGGCGAGTTCGTCTTCCTGGTGGGCCAGACGGGATCGGGCAAGTCGACGGTCATCCGGCTGCTGATCAAGGAGCTCGAGCCCTCGGCCGGCCAGCTCATGGTCGCCGGCAGGGACCTGGCCGAGCTGGCGCGCTCCCGGGTGCCGTTCTACCGTCGCAACATCGGCGTGGTCTGGCAGGACTACAAGCTGCTGCCCAACCGCACCGTCTACGACAACGTCGCCTACGCGCTGCAGGTGACGGGAGGCGGGCGCAGGGAGATCCGCCAGAAGGTGCCCGACATCCTGCGGCTCACCGGACTGTCGACCAAGCTGCACAACTATCCGGACCAGCTCTCGGGCGGCGAGCAGCAGCGGGTCTCGATCGCCCGCGCCTTCGTCAACCACCCGCCGATGCTCCTGGCCGACGAGCCGACCGGCAACCTCGACCCCGAGACCTCGATCGGGATCATGCAGCTGCTCTACCGCATCAACCGCACCGGAACGACGGTGCTGGTTGCCACGCACGACAGCACGATGGTCGACCGCATGCGCCGGCGGGTCATCGAGCTGCACGAGGGGCGGGTCGTCCGCGACGAGGCCGCCGGGCTGTACGCACGGGACGAGAACACGCGCGAGTTCGCCGCGCGCATGCGCGGGGCGACCGCCGACCCGGAGCTCGACCTCGCCGCGCCGATCGGCGCCGCGAGGGTCGGCGCTCGTCACGAAGAGGTCGCGGACCCCGATCAGGAATGAGGCTCTCCTTCTTCCTGCGCGAGGCGTTCCGCTCGCTGGGACGGAACGCCATGCCCAGCTTCGCCGCCATGGCGACGGTGCTGGTCACCATGCTGGTCCTCGGGGTCTTCATCCCGATCGTCCAGGCCACCACCGGAGCGGCCAACGAGGTCCGCGGTCGCCTGCTGCTGGACGTCTACCTCAAGACCGACGCGACGCCCGCCGACGTCGAGAGGGTCCATCAGCGGCTGGACGCCGCGGCGCAAGTCAAGCGTGTCGAGTACGTGTCCAAGGACGCCGCCTACCGGGAGGAGCGCAAGCGCAACCCGGAGGCCTACCAGCTGCTCGGAGCCAATCCGCTCCCGGACACCTTCCGCGTCACGCCTGACGACCCGTCGCATATCGACCTGCTGCGCGACCAGCTCGCGCCGGTCGACGTCGGCGGGCGACGCACCGCCATCGACCCGGCCATCGACCAGGTCAAGAACCGCCGGGACGAGACCAACAAGATCCTCTCGGCCACCCGGGTGGTGAAGCTGACCATGGCGCTGCTGGCGGCCCTGCTGATCACGGCGTCGATACTGCTGATCGCCAACACCATTCGGCTGTCGCTCTTCGCCCGCCGCCGGGAGGTCGAGGTGATGAAGCTGGTCGGGGCGACCGACTGGTTCATCCGCTGGCCGTTCGTCCTGGAGGGAGTGGTGGTGGGGGCCATGGGCGGGATCCTGGCCATCCTCCTGCTCATCGTCGGGAAGGTGGCGCTGATCAACCCACTGGCGTCGGAGTTCGCCCTCATCGCGGCTCCCCGGACGATCAACTTCGTGGCCTTGGTCGCGGTTGTGCTCCTGGCCAGCATCGCCGTATCGGCGGCGGGGTCGGGACTCTCGCTGCGCCGCTTCCTGCGCGTCTAGCCGCCGGCCCGCCCTGCCGGCCTCGCTAGCCTTCGGAGCCGGCCCCCGGCGCCGATCCGGATGCGACGCGCTCGCCACATCCCCCTCATGCCGCTCGCCGTGCTGCTGCCGGTCCTGTTCTTCGCGGGGATCTGGATCGGGGGCCATCCAGCCCGGCTGCCGCCGCAGATCAGGTCCCTGTTCGTGGCCCGCGACGTCAACACGCTGGAGGCCGCGGTCGACATCATCGAGCACGACTACTACCGCCGGGTGGACCGCCGCAGGCTCATCCGTGACGGGCTGGCTGGGGCCGTGGCCGATCTGCACGACCGCTTCTCGCGCTACCTGGACCCCGCCGCCTACCGGCGCTTCCAGGCCGACAGCACCGGGCGCTTCTCGGGCGTCGGGATGGAGGTGGCGGCGGTCCCCTCGGGTCTGCGGGTGGCGAGGGTCTTCGCCGGCTCGCCCGCCGCCAGGGGCGGCATCCGGCGGGGGGATGAGATCGTCGGCGTCAACGGGCGCTCCATCGCCGGCCGGCCGACCTCCCAGACCACCCCGCTCATCCGGGGGCGGGCGGGAACCCTGGTCACCCTCACCGTGCTGTCGCGCGGACGCCGGCGGGTGGCCCGGCTTCGTCGAGCCGAGCTGACCACCCCCGTGGTCACCACGAGCCTGCGCACGGTCGGAGGCGAGCCTCTGGCGGTCGTGGGGCTCTCGCAGTTCAGCTCCGGCGCCCACACCGAGCTGCGGCGGGCGATCGACACCCAGTTGGCCCGCGGCGCGCGCGGCGTGGTGCTCGACCTGCGCGACAACGGCGGCGGCCTGCTGGGCGAGGCGGTCGACGTGTCGAGCATCTTCGTCCGGGACGGCACGATCGTCTCCACGCGGGGACGCGCCCGGCCCCGCCGGGTCTACCGGGCGAGCGGCGACTCGATCTCGCCCACGGTGCCGCTGGTGGTCCTGGTGAACGGCGGGACCGCCTCGGCGTCGGAGATCGTGGCCAGCGCCGTGCAGGATCATCATCGCGCGCCCGTGGCGGGGACGCACACGTACGGCAAGGGGGTCTATCAGGAGGTCCGCGGGCTTCCCAACGGCGGGGCCATAGACATCACCGTAGGGGAGTACTTCACGCCGCTCGGGCGGAACCTGGGCGCGGGCGGGATCCGCCGCGGCACCGGCGTCAAGCCCGACATCCCCGCTCGGGATCGACCCGACACCGGGGCCGACGAGGCCCTCGACGTCGCCCTGCGCGCGCTGGCCGCCAGGGCCAGGTGACCGAACCTCCGCACGACCACGGCGCGCGGGGCGGCGCCGTGGTCGCGGTGCTCGAGAAGCGCGGCCGGTTCTTCGTCGCCACGCCGTTCTTCGAGCGCGGCCGCCGCCTCACCGTGCAGCGCGACGGCCGCGCCCGGGCCGGCGACCTGGTCGCGCTGCGGCTGGGGCGTGGGCAGCTCCGGGTCGAGCGGGTGCTCGGCCGCCCCGATGTCGCACGCGACGTGATCGAGGCGCTCATGGTCGACCGGGGCGTACGCCGGGGTTTCGACCCGGCGGTGGAGCGCGAGGCCGCGGCTGCGCCGCCCCCGGTCCCGCGGCGCGACCTGCGCGACCTCGCGACCTTCACGGTCGATCCGGCCACCGCCCGCGACTACGACGACGCGATCTCGGCCGAGGAGCTCGACGCCGGGCGCTGGCGGGTGTGGGTTCACATCGCCGACGTGGCGGCCCACGTCCGCGCCGGCTCGAGGATCGACCGCGAGGCGTACCGCCGGGCCACCAGCGTCTACGTCCCGGCGGATGCCGAGCCGATGCTGCCGCCAGTGCTGTCCAGCGACGCCTGTTCCCTGCTGCCCGGCCAGGAGCGGCCCGCGGTCACCGTGGAGATGGACATGGAGGGCGCGTCGGTGACGCGGGCGGCCTTCTACCGCGCGACCATCCGATCCGACGAGCGGCTGGACTACGACTGGGTGGACCGGGTGTTCGGCGGGGCGGAGCCCGCCCGTGACCCGTGGGCCAAGCCGTTGTCGGCGGCTCGCGCCGCCGCGGCGGCGCTGGCCGATGTCCGCGCCGGCAGGGGGGCCCTGGCGGTCGAGTCGGCCGAGCCGGAGTTCTCGTTCGACTCCGAGGGCAACGTGGTGGAGTCCCGGCAGGTCGCGCAGTCGGAGTCCCACCGCCTGATCGAGCACCTGATGATCGCCGCCAACGAGCAGGTTGCGGGCCTGCTCGAGCAGCGCCGGGTTCCGGCCCTCTACCGGGTCCACGAGCAGCCCGAGGCCCAGTCGGTCCGGCGGCTGGCCGAGCAGCTCGCCTCGCTCGACGTGCCCACGCCGCCGGTGCCCGAGCGGATGAGCCCTCAGCAGGCCGGCGAGGTGGTGGGGGAGATCTCTCGCATGGTCGTCGCCCACGTGCGGCGCACCGGCCGCGGAGGTCAGGCGCTCACCAGCCAGGTGCTGCGAGCGCTGCGCCAGGCGCACTACTCGCCCCGCAACCTGGGACACGCGGGTCTGCGCACACCCACCTACTGCCACTTCACCTCGCCCATCCGCCGCTACCCCGACCTGGTCTGCCACCGCGCCCTGCTGAGCGCGGTGGGGGGTGGCGAGGAGGCACCCCGGGCCGAGGGGCTGGGCGAGGCGGCCGAGTGGACGTCGTCGCGCGAGCGGCTGGCGATGGAGATCGAGCGCGATGCGGACGCCGTTGCGGACTGCTTCCTGCTCGAGCGCGAGCTGTTCGAGCTGGGGTGGGATCACGAGTTCGAGGCTGAGGTGGTCGGCCTGGCCCCGGTCGGCGCCTTCATCGCCTTCGGCGAGGGCCACGAGGGCCTCCTGGCGGTCCGCCGCATGCGCGGCGACTGGTGGGAGCTCAACGAGCTGGGCACGGTCCTGCACGGCACCAGGTCGGGCGACGCGCTGCGGCTCGGCGACCCCGTGGCGGTCCGGGTGGACCGGATCGACGCACCCCGCGGAAGGGTGGACCTGCTGCGCGCCTGACCGCTGCGCTAGACCTTCACTGATGGCCGGCAAACGCAAGCGCAAGGCAGCCCCGGGCGACGTCGCCACCAACCGCCAGGCGTCATTCCGCTACGACGTGCTCGAGAGGCTCGAGTGCGGGATCGTGCTGACCGGCACCGAGGTGAAGTCGCTGCGGGGCGGCCGGGCCCAGCTCAAGGATGGCTATGCCTCGGTCGACGACGGTGAGCTGTGGCTGCACAACGTCCACATCCCTCCGTATCAGCCCGCGGCCGCGACCAACCACGACCCCGAGCGGGCCCGCAAGCTGCTGGTCCACCGGCGCGAGCTCGATCGCCTGACCGGCAGCACGCAGCAGCGCGGGCTCACTCTCGTCCCGCTGCGGATCTACTTCTCCGGCCCCCACGCCAAGGTCGAGCTCGCCCTCGCGCGCGGCCGCGAGCGCCACGACAAGCGCGAGGCGATCCGCGCCCGCGAGCAGCAGCGCGAGGTCCAACGCGCCCTGCGCGACGCCAACCGCTGACTTTGGCCCGGGCTCAGCCGCGGTCCGCGGACAGCACCTCGAGCAGCGCGTCCACGCAGCGCGCGCAGAACTGGGTGCCCCGGCAGCGGCGCAGCTCGGCCTGCGCGGCCGAGGCCGGCATGGCCCCGCGGTAGGGGCGATCCGAGGTCATCGCGTCGTACGCGTCGCAGGCGAAGGTGATGCGGCTGGAGACCGGGATGCCCCCGCCGGCCAGCCCGTCGGGATAACCCCCGCCGTCCCAGCGCTCGTGGCAGGCGCGGATCGCGGGCGCCAGATGCGCGAGCTCGTCGATGCCGGCGACCATGTCGGCGCCCGCCCCGGGGTGCTGGTGGACCATCCGGCGCTCGTGGGGGGTGAGCTGACTCGGCTTGTTGAGGATCCGATCGGGCAGGCCGATCTTCCCGACGTCATGCAGCATCGCCACGAGCCTGACCTCGAACCGCTCTCGCCCGGCGAGCCCCATGTGCACGGCCGCGGCCTCGGCCAGTCGCACCGTGTTGCGCGAGTGACGGGCGGTATAGGGATCGTGGAGTTCCAGCGCGGCCAGCAGGGTGCGGCTGTTGCTGAGCTCCTCGTGATGGCTGTCCGCGGCGGCTTGGGTGTGTAGCCCGTCCAATTCCGACACCGGATCCTCCGGCTCCCGACTCGTGCAGGACTGCCAGCTACAACTCACCCGGAGCCCAAAGGTTTGCCCGATGATGATCCTAACCTGCGCGGCCGCCTAGGCGGCGGCGACCGTCCGCGGCAGGTGGGTGCCCCACACCCCGAAGGCCAGCAGGACCACCAGCCCGATGTACACGCCGGCGACCATCAGCCGGTGAGCCGGCCGGACGCGGTAGTAGGCTTGCTGCTCGGCGCCGCCGTCGCGACGGGCACGCCAGCGGCGCCACGTCTCCATTCCGCCGAACACGAGGATCAGGAGGATCACCGGGTTCGGGAACACGAGCGCGGCGGCGACCATGGCGGCGAAGCCGAGCACCCACATCCAGGGGGCCATGGCCGCCATCGCCCGCCCGCCGTCGAGCGGCAGCACCGGCAGGAGGTTGAAGAGGTTCAGGAAGAACCCGATGAAGGCCAGGGCCCGGAAGAGCTGGTTGCCGGTGGCGTCGGCGACCGGGATCAGAGCCGCGGCTCCGGCCGAGCCCAGGATCGGGCCGGCCAGGCCGACCCGGGCCTCGGCGACAGCGTTGCCGCCCAGCGACTTGGACCAGATGGCGGCGCCCAGGAATGGGATGAACACCGGTGCGCTGGCGGAGACGCCCTCACGGCGCAGCTGGATCACATGACCCATCTCGTGCACGAGCAGAAGGATCACGAAGCCCACCGCGAACCGCCAGCCCCAGAGCAGGCTGTAGGCCGCGATCGAGACCAGCATCGAGCCCGAGGTGGTCAGCAGCTTCAGCTTGGGGAGGATGAGCAGCAGCGCCTTGAGCTTGGCGCCGAACTTGAGGGCCACCGCGGCGGCCGCGGCGAGGCCGCCCAGGAGGCGGTTGCGACGGGTCGTCGTCGGCGCCGGAGCCGGGGCGGACGGCGGGGGGCGGACGGCCGGCTCGGGCGGCGGGGAGGGGCTCCACTGCGTCTGGGTCTCCACGGCGTCAATTCTGGCAGGCCGCCGCTCCCGGCCGGGGCGCCTGCCGGGCGCTAGAATTGCCCTGCATGGCCCCCCGGGGACGACAGGCTTCGACGCGGTCGGTTCGTGGGGGTGGTTGCGAGTCGAGGTTCCGGCTGGCCTCGTAAAACCGCCGGAAAAACCATAAGTGCGGACTCTCACGAGTACGCCCTCGCCGCTTAGTCACTAGCTAGGCACGAGGTCTCGGCCCCCGCTCGCCTGCGGCGGGGATGACCGGGATCAGACAGCAGGCTCACCCGGTGCGGTGCGCTCCCGCCAATCCGGGGACATCTCAGGGAGCTGGTCCCCCGGAACCCCGTCGGCGCGGCAACCGGGGGACGAGAACAGAGCGCCGGCTACGCTCGTAGACGCCACCTTTCGCGCGACCGCGGACGCGGGTTCGATTCCCGCCGTCTCCATCCCTGGTCCGCCGGGAACGGACCCGCGTCACCGCTCGCCCTCCGGGCTCGCTGGGGTTCGATTCCGGCCGTCTCCATCCCTGGTCCGCCGGGCCGCGGCGTCGCGCTCAGCGCGCCCAGCCGATGTCCTGGTAGACCGTGCTCCTGAGGCCCGACGACCCGATATTGGCGAGGTTGGATTTTGCCGCGGTGATCTGGGGGCGCTGATAGAGGACGATCGAGTGGACCTCGTCCCAAACCAGTCGATCCGCCTGATTGATCAGCTGTCGCGCGCGTCCTAGGTCGAGCTCCTCCTGTGCGCGCGACATGAGTCGGTCGATCGCGGGAGACCCGACTCGAGCGTAGTTCTGCTGGACCTGGAGGTGACCGCTGGCGTCCTTGGTGGGCTTCACGTAGATCGACTGAGCGGAGGAGATCGGGTACGGAGTCCCGAGCCACGAGAACGGGGCGATGTCGAAGGTGCCCTTCGCGATGTACTGGTCGAAGAACTTGTCCGTCGGGACCGTGATGACGTCGAGCTTGACCCCGACGTCCTTGAGCATCGCCTGACTGAGCTCGCCCTCCTGCCGGCTGGTCGGCACGTCACTGGGGATCACGAATCGCAGCTCGAGGACGCGCGACCCCTTGCGCCGGAAGGCCCCGCTGCGCCTCCAGCCCGCCTGGTCGAGCAGGCGCCGCGCCGCAGCCGGGTCGAAGCGGCCCACCTGTCCGGCGTTGTCGCGATAGCCGGTCTGGGTGTTGACGAAGAAGTGGTTATTCATCGTCCGGGCCGGCCAGTTGAGGCCGGTCAAATCGGCTCGCACCAGCGCGTCGCGGTTGATCGCCATGGCGATCGCCCGGCGCACCGACACGTCGGACAGCGCCGGGCTGGTGCCGTTGAACGTGAAGTGGCGGAAGTCGGGGCCAGCGGCCTCGCGCACGGACCCGCCGGGCACGCCGCGGACCCGCTTGTAGTGACTGGCGTCCGGCCCGACGTCGGTGACGTCGATCTCGCCGCTGGCGAACGCGTTGATGGCGGCGTCGGATGAGAGCGCCCGGAAGGCGATCGAGTCCAGCTTCGCCTGCGGGCCCCACCACCTAGGGTCGCGGACGATCGTGATCGTCTTGGCGGTCTGGTCGATCTTGCCGAGCTTGAACGGCCCCGCGCTGACCGGAATCCGGTTCAGCCACCCGCTGTTGAACCGCTTCGGGTCGCGGTTGGTCGCTGCCGGGTAGAGCAGCCCGAACAGGCCCTGCCATTCCCCGTAGCGCCTGGCGAAGGTGACCGCGACCTCGTACTGGTCGCGACCGGGCTTGACGCTGGCGATCCGCTCATATCCGGTCGAGGACGCGATCTGGAACGGACCCGTCGGGCTGCGCAGCGCCTTCCACTGCGCCTCGTAGTCGCGCCAGGTGATGGTCTTGCCGTCCGACCAGCGGGCCCTGGGGTTGAGGCGGTAGGTCACCACCTGCCGAGGCGACGTCGAGGTGACTCGCGCCGAGGACACGTAGTTGCGGTCCACCGCGAGGTTGCCGCGTTCGTCGGAGACGAATGGTGACGGCATCATCGCTCCCATCACCGCCACGGTGGACGCCTCGGTCCCGTTGAGCTGGTTCGCGTTCCATTGCGTGGAGAACTGCTCGATCGCCCAGCGCAGTGTCCCTCCATGCCGGACACGGTCGCGTGGCACGGGGTTGATGTCCGACCGCTTCAGGGCGGTGCCCTGGTTGGAGGGGGCTCCGCATCCACCGGCCACCAGCCCGGCCAGCAATGCGACTGCGACTACCCGACGAAAGGCATTCAAAGGTTCACTCCCTGGCTGCGCTCGGTCTCGGCTCGCGTCGGAAGGGCTCAAACTACATGCATCGGCTCCGCGTAGTGACAGGCCGCGTGCTGGTCCTCGGTGACCGCGGCCAGCGCGGGGTCCTCCTCGATGCAGCGCCCGCGCAGGTCGTCGTCGAGGGCGGCGAACTTGGGGCACCGGGTGCGGAACCGACACCCCGAGGGCGGGTCCGCCGGGCTGGGCGGATCGCCCTCGAGTATGATGCGCCGGCGCTCGCGCTCCAGCGTCGGGTCCGGGATCGGGACGGCCGACAGAAGCGCCTGCGTATAGGGGTGCGCGGGCGCGTCGTAGACGCGCTGGACGTCGCCGGTCTCGGCCAGGCGGCCGAGGTACATCACCGCCACCCGGTCGGCGATGTGGCGCACCACCGACAGGTCATGGGCGACGAACAGGTAGGAGAGCCCCAGCCGGGCGCGCAGGCCCTCCAGCAGGTTGATCACGCCGGCCCGGATCGAGACGTCCAGCGCCGACACGGGCTCGTCGAGGACGAGCAGCTTGGGCTCCAGCGCCAGCGCCCGGGCGATGGCGATCCGCTGGCGCTGCCCGCCCGAGAACTGCTGTGGATAGCGGGCGGCGTGGCCGGGCGCCAGCCCGACGAGCTCCAGTAGCTCCCGCACCCGCGCTGAGGTGCGTCCGGCGGGGAACCTGTGGGTTCGCAGCGGCTCTGCGAGCACATCGCTCACCGGGAGCCGGGGGTCCAGCGAGGCGAGCGGGTCCTGGAAGACGACCTGGACGTCGCGGCGCAGGGCGCGGCGCTCGCGCGCGTCGAGCTGTGCGACGTCCCTGCCGAGGACCACCACGCGGCCGCCCTGGGGCGGACGCAGCTCGAGCACCTCCAGCAGCGCCGTGGTCTTGCCGCACCCGGACTCGCCGACGAGTCCGAGAGTCTCACCCTCGCGGATCTCGAAGCTGATCCCGTCCACCGCCCGGACGGTCCCCACCTGCCGCTTGAACACCGCCCCGCGCAACACGGGATGGTGCCTGACCAGGTCCTCGGCGGCCAGCACCACCGGGCGCTGCGCCCGCCGGTCGTGGGTCCTGGCCGGCGACGTCGATGGCGGGAGCGGGAACACGTCGACCGGGCGCAGGTCGCCCTCCTCGATGACCGACGAGCGGTGGCAGGCGGCGCGCTGGCCCGCCTCGCCGATCGCCAGCAGGGCCGGCTCAACCTCGAGGCACCTGTCGTACACCAGCGGGCAGCGCGGCGCGAACGGGCAGCCCGGCGGCAGGTCGACCAGCGAGGGTGGGGCGCCCTCGATCGGAACCAGCGGGCCGCGGCCCGACTCGTCCACTCGGGGGATCGCCCCCAGTAGCCCCAGTGTGTACGGCATCCGGGGACGCCCGTAGACGTCGTCGACCGTCCCGGTCTCGACCAGGCGTCCGGCGTACATGACCGCCACCCGGTCGGCCAACCTGGCGATCACGCCGAGGTCGTGGGTGATCATGAGGATCGCCGCGCCGGTCGCCTCGCGAGCGGTCCGCAGGACGTCCAGTATCTGAGCCTGGATGGTGACGTCCAGCGCCGTCGTGGGCTCGTCGGCGACGATGACGTCCGGGTCGTTGGCGATCGCCATGGCGATCAGCACCCGCTGGCGCATGCCGCCGGAGAACTCGTGGGGGAAGGCGCTGGCCCGTTGGCCGGCGCGCGGTATCCCCACCAGCTCCAGAAGCTCCATCGCGCGCCTGCGGGCCTCGTCCGCGGAGACGTCGCGGTGAACCCGAACCGCCTCGGCGAGCTGGTATCCGATGCTGTAGACCGGGGTCAGCGCCGACAGCGGATCCTGGAAGATCATCGCGATTCGCCGGCCGCGCAGGCGCGCGAGCTCGCGGTCGCCCCGCCCGATCAGCTCCTCGCCGTCGAGCAGCGCGGACCCCTCCACCCGCGCCGTCTCCGGCAGCAGCCCCATCACCGCGAGCGCGGATGCCGACTTCCCCGAGCCGGACTCGCCGACGATGCCCAGCACCTCGCGGCGCGCCAGCTCGTAGCTGATGCCCCGCACCGCCTTCACGTCGCCCCCCTCGGACCGGAACGTGACCCGCAGGTCGCGGACCTGGAGCACCGGCGAGCTCATCGCGTGGTGCCCGAGGTCGGGTCCAGCGCGTCCCGCAGGCCGTCGCCGACCAGATTGACCGAGAGGACGATCAACACCAGGAGCGCGGCGGGGAACCCGAACAGCCACGGGTAGGTGACCGCCGAGCTGGTGCCGTCGGCGATCAGGCTGCCCAGCGACACATCGGGCGGCTGCACGCCGAACCCGAAGAACGACAGGCCGGTCTCGGTCAGGATCGCCACGCTCACATTGATGGTGGCGTCGATGATCAGCAGCGAGGCGACGTTGGGCAGGATGTGGCGGAAGACGATTGTCGGCGTCGAGACACCCATGTAGCGGGCGGCCAGCACGTACTCGCGTTCACGCAGCGAGATGGTCATCCCGCGCACGATCCGTGCCGTGACCATCCACAGGAACGCGGCCACCACCAGCACGAGCAGCAGCCACGTCCTACCGCGGAAGTTGGGCGAGAGGATCGCGATGATCAGGAAGGCGGGGATCACCAGCAGCAGCTCGACGAACCACATCAGCACGCGATCCACCCAACCGCCCATGTAACCGGCGAACGAGCCGACGAGGGCCGCCAGGCCGGTCGCGATCACCGCCACCAGCAGGCCGATGATCAGCGACTTCTGCATTCCGCGCAGCGTCAGCGCGTAGACGTCCGCTCCCGTCTGGGTGGTGCCGAACCAGTGCGCCGCCGAGGGCCCCTCCAGGAACGCGTTGAAGTCGTGGTCGGTGTAGCTCCAGTGGCCCAGATATGGCCCCAGGAACGCCAGCGCGAACAGCGCGACCAGCACCGCCAAGCCAGCGGCAGCCAGGCGCCGGCGCCGGAAGCGCTTGAGCACCAGCCCCCACCGGGACGGCACACGGGTCTCGTCGAGCGCCGCCGCGGCGCCGGTGGGCTCGGCGCTGGGAAGTACCGAAGAGAACTGGTCGCTGGGAACCGACATCACGACACCCGGATGCGGGGGTCGAGGACGGCGTACCCGAGATCCGACAGCAGCCCGGCGACGAGCACCAGGACGGCGGTGAAACAGCTCACGGCCGCGACGGCGTTGACGTCGTTGCTGGTCACCGAGTCGACGAACCACTCGCCCATGCCGTGCCAGCCGAAGATCTTCTCGACGAAGGTGGCGCCCACCAGCAGCAGCGCGAAGTCGTAGGCCAGGAAGGTGATGGCCGGGATCAGGGCGGTTCGCAGGGCGTGCTTGAGCAGCGCCGTCCGGCGCCGCAGCCCCTTGGCCATCGCCGTGCGCACGAAGTCCTGACCCAGGACGTCGAGCATGGCGTTGCGCTGGTAGCGGCTGAAGATGGCGATCTGGCCGAGCACCAGCGTGAGGCTGGGCAGGACAAGATGGCGAAGCCGGTCGCCCAGGTGGGTCCAGAACCCGCCCCCAAGCCCCGGGGTGAACTCGCCGGTGTACTCGAACACCCTCACCCCGACCGCGTTGTTGAAGCCGACCGCCGCGATCTCCAGGAGGACGGCGAGCACGAACACCGGGATCGAGATGGTCACAAACGACAGGAGCGTGATGACGTGGTCGCTCAACCGGTACTGGCGGATGGCGCCCCAGGCGCCGGCCAGGATCCCGAGCACGCCGCCCACGATCGTGGCGATCAGCAACAGCCGCAGGCTGACTCCGATCCGGCGGCCCATCTCCGCGGTCACCGAGTCCCCGTCCCAGGTGCGACCGAAGTCGCCATGCAGCACGCCCCTGACCCAGCGCGCGTAGCGCTGGAGCAGAGGCGTCTCGTCGTTGAGGTTGAGCTGGTCCAGCCGGCGGTCGACCACCACCTTGGGCGGCGCCGGGTTGCGCCCCTCGAAGTTGGCCCGAGGATCGAGCGAGGAGGCCGCCAGCAGATACGCCAGGCTGGCGGCAATCCCGACCAGGACCAGGGAGTTCGCCAACCGGCGAAGGAGGAACTTGACCAAGGCGCCGTCTCCGGTTTCTCACAGATACCACCCGGCGCAGCGGCGCGCTGCGCCTCGGCGGCGCGCCGGCTCGGCGGCGGCTCAGGAGAAGGCGGGCTCCTCCCAATCAGGGAAGACGTCGGGCAGCCCGTCGCTGACCCGGTCGGGAAACCGGGCCGGACGCTTCTCGAGGAAGGCGCTCACGCCCTCGTTGGCGTCGGCGGACTGCCCGCGCAGGAACATCGCCCGGGAGTCGGCGCGGTGGGCGGCCATCGGATGGTCGGCGCCCAGCATCCTCCAGAGCATCCGGCGGGTCAGGGCCACGGAGACCGGCGCGGTGTGCTCGGCGATCTCGACGCCCAGGGCCCTGGCGGCCTCCAGCAGCTCTCCGGCCGGGTGCAGGTTGCGGACCAGACCGCCGGCGAGTGCCTCCTGCGCGGAGAACACCCGGCCGCTGGCCGTCCACTCCATCGCCTGGGAGATGCCGACGAGCCGGGGTAGGAACCAGCTCGAGCAGGCCTCGGGGACGATGCCCCGGCGGGTGAACACGAAGCCCATGCGGGCGTCCTCGGCGGCCAGCCGTACGTCCATGGGCAGGGTCATGGTGATGCCGACCCCAACGGCCGGCCCGTTGATCGCGGCGATCACCGGCTTGACCGACTCGAACACCCGCAGCGTGAACTGCCCTCCGTTGTCCCGCGGGATCTCGTCTGTCGCCTGACGCTCGCGCCAGTCGAACGTGCTTCCCCCCCGGCCCAGGTCGGCGCCGGCGCAGAATCCGCGTCCGGCCCCAGTCACCACGATGGCGCGCACGTCGTCGTCGGAGTCGGCCGCGTCGAACGCCGCGATCAGCTCGGCCGCCATGGTCGGCGTCCAGGCGTTGAGCCGCTCGGGTCGGTCGAGCGTGATGGTGAGAACCTGGTCGGCGACCTCATAGCGGATCTCCTGGAAGTCCATGGCGGGGCAAAGCTATCCCGCCGGGTGCCGCCCCGCAATCCAGGACGGCGAGAACCGGGGCTCGCCGCGCCGGCGACGGCCGGCTAGGCTGCGGCTCGGCGATGCAGGAGCTCGTACCCGGGATCTGGCACTGGAGCGCGTTCCACCCGGGGATCAGGCAGCCGGTGAGCTCGTACTACGTCGAGTCGGCGGGGGCGATACTCGACCCCATGGTCCCGGCCGAAGGGCTCGAGTGGTTCGAGCGGCGACCGCAGCCACCGGTCCAGGTGCTGCTGACCAACCGCCATCACTACCGCCACAGCGACCGCTTCGCGCAGGCGTTCGGATGCCCGGTGCTGTGCAGCCGGGCGGGGCTGCACGAGTTCGAGGGGGGACCGGCGGTCGAGGGGTTCTCGTTCGGCGACGAGCTGGCGCCGGGGGTCACTG
>DATFPO010000207.1:0-3654 GCA_035264745.1 Solirubrobacteraceae bacterium
GACCATGGTGGCCATCGCGCTGCTCGCCATGCTGGCGGCGTGGCGTCTGGCGCGGCAGCTGGCGTCCCGGACGCCCTGGACGCGCCAGCTGGCGGCGGCGGTGCTGTTCACGGCGACGGTGACGGTCGCCTACCTGGTGCTGCCGGCGATCCACGAGGTGCCGCGCGGCTACCCGGCCGATCTGCTCTGGAGCTTCCGCCTGAGCTCGCTGGGGGTCCAGCTCGTGCTGTGGTCGGCTCTCGGCGCGCTGTTCGGAATCGCCTGCGAGCGCGCGCAGATGCGCCCCAGGCGCAATCGCCGAGAGCCCAGCTACGCGCCGGTGCCCGGCGCCGGGCGCGATGACCGGTAGGGCCCTCCTGGCCGGCTACGTGGCCGATTTGGCCATCGGCGACCCGGTCCGCTTCCACCCGGTGGCGGGGTTCGGCCGCGCCGCGGCCGGAGTCGAGCGGCGGACGTGGCGCCCGAGCCGGTTCGCCGGTTTGCTGTACGCCGGCGGGCTGGTGCTGGCCGCCGGCGCCGTGGCGGCGGCGCTCGACCGCGCGCTGTCCCCGGCTCGAGCGGCGCGCGGTGCCCTGGCCGTCGCGGTGGTGTGGGCGGCGCTGGGAGGGCGGTCGCTGGGCCGCGAGGGACGAGCCGTCGCCGCCCTGGTCGCCGCCGGCGACCTGGACGCCGCGCGGCGCCGGATCGGGACGCTGGTGGGGCGCGATCCGGCGGGGCTCACCTCCGGCGAGTTGTGTCGCGCGGCCGTCGAGTCGATCGCCGAGAACACCGCCGACGCGATCGTGGCGCCGCTGCTGTGGGGGTCGCTGGCCGGCCCGGCCGGCGTGGTCGCCTATCGCGCCGCCAACACCCTGGACGCGATGGTCGGGCACCGCTGCCCGCGCTACGAGCGCTTCGGATGGGCCGCCGCCCATCTGGACGACCTGCTCACCTGGCCCGCGGCGCGTATCGGCGCCGCGCTCGCGGTGGCGCTGGCCCCGCTGGCCGGCGGCAGGCGGCGCGACGCCTGGCGCGTGCTGCGCGACGACGGCGCCGCCCACCCCAGCCCGAATGCCGGGCAGCTGGAGGCCGCCTTCGCGGGAGCCCTGGGCGTGCGCCTGGGCGGTCGCAACGCGTACGACGGGCGCCTCGAGCAGCGCCCCCAACTGGGAGACGGCCGCGTCCCCGGCCCCGCCGACGTGGTCGGCGCGGCGCGACTTTCGGCGCTGGTGGGAGGCGCGGCCGCGCTGTGTGCCGCGGCGGTGGGCGACACGGTGGCGTCGTGAGCGGCGGACTCCTGGTGGCGGGGACCGGCTCGGATGCGGGCAAGAGCGTGGTCGCCGCCGGGATCTGCCGCTGGCTGAGCCGCCGGGGCGTCCGGGTGGCCCCGTTCAAGGCGCAGAACATGGCGCTCAACTCGGCGGTCACGCCGGGAGGCGCCGAGATCGGGCGCGCCCAGGCGGCTCAGGCGCAGGCCGCCGGCGTCGAGCCGGAGGCGGCGATGAACCCCATCCTGATCAAGCCCTCGGGAGAGCGCCTCAGCCAGCTGCTGCTCATGGGCCGTCCGCTGACCGATGTCGACGCCCGCAGCTATCAGGAGCTCAAGCCGCACCTTCTGCCGGCCGTGTTGGAGGCCCTCGAGAGCCTGTGCTCCCGGTTCGACGTCGTGGTCTGCGAGGGCGCCGGCAGCCCCGCCGAGATCAACCTGCGCCGGGACGATCTGGCCAACCTGGGCCTGGCCCGAGCGGCCGGCCTGCCGGTGGTGGTGGTGGGCGACATCGACCGGGGCGGCGTCTTCGCCAGCCTGTTCGGCACGCTGGCGCTGCTGGACGCCGGGGACCAGCGGCTGATCCGGGGGTTCCTGATCAACAAGTTCCGCGGCGATCGGTCGGTCCTGGATCCCGGCCTGTCGGAGCTGGCGGAGCTGACCGGCCGTCCCACCCTCGGCGTCCTGCCCTGGGTGCGCGGGCTGTGGCTCGACGTCGAGGACAGCCTGGCCCTGGAGGCCCCGCGCGACGGCGCCCAACCGCCGCTCGGAACCCACGGTCTCGAGGTGGCGGTGATCCGGTTGCGCTGGATGAGCAACTTCACCGACTTCGACGCCCTCGCCGCCGAGCCCGGGGTCACCGTGCGCTTCACCCAGTCGACGGCCGACGTGGAGCGGGCCGACCTCGTGGTGGTGCCGGGGACCAAGGCCACAGTGGAGGACCTGGCCTGGCTGCGCGAGCGCGGGCTCGACGCCGCGCTGGCGCGCCGGGCGCGGGCGCAGGCCCCGCTGCTGGGCATCTGCGGCGGCTATCAGATGCTCGGCAGAGTCATCCGCGACGAGGTCGAGAGCCGCGCCGGCGAGGTCGCCGGGCTGGATCTGCTTCCGGTCGAGACCGAGTTCGCGCCCGAGAAGGTCATCGCCCGCAGCCAGGGCCGGGCGGTCGCCTTCGGCGGACACCACGTCGAGGGATTCGAGCTACACCACGGGCGCATACGGACGCGAGGCGGCCGCCCGCTGTTCGAGGCCCCGGTCCGGGGTGGAGAGGGCTGCCGGCGCGGGTCGGTGCTGGGCACGTCGTGGCACGGCGTACTGGAGTGCGACGAGTTCCGTCGCGCCCTGCTCTCGTGGGTCGCGGCCCTGCGACGGCGCCGCTGGGCCCCGGGCCACGAGCCGTTCGCGGCGGCCCGGGAGCGCCGGCTGGACGCGCTGGGCGATCTGATCGAGCAGCATGCCGACACCGAGGCCCTGCTGGCGCTGCTCGAGCGGGACCCCGCGCCCGATCCGCCCCCGGTGGCGGCGGTGGTGGCGGCATGATCCTCCTGCTCACCACCGCCGACACCGAGATCCTGGCCGCCGCCGGGGCGCTCGAGCGGCTGCCCCCCGAGTTCCCCGCCGTGCGCTGCGACAACCCGGCGCGCAGCCAGGACCCCGGCGCCCTGCTGGACGAGGTGCTTCCGGGCGCGCGCATGGTCGTGGTTCGCCTGCTGGGCGGTCGGCGCGCCTGGCCGGGGGGCCTGGACGAGCTGTCACGGCGCTGTGCCGCGGGCGGCGTCCCGCTGCTGGCGTTGGGCGGCGAGGCCGAGCCCGACGCCGAGCTCACCGGACTCTCCACGGTCCCCGCGGGCGTGGTGGCGGAGGCGTTCGAGTACCTGCGCCACGGCGGCGTCGAGAACACCGCCCAGCTTCTGCGCTTCCTGGCCGACACCGTGTTGCTGGAGGGGTTCGGGTTCGAGCCGCCGGTCTCCATCCCCGACTTCGGCCTGTACGCGCCCGGCCACGGCGACGTATCGCTAGAGCAGGCGGTGGCCGGCCACGATCCCGACCGCCCGACGGTCGCGGCGGTCTTCTACCGCACGCACCGGATCGCCGGGAACACGGGGTTCGTCGACGCGCTGATGGAGGCGCTGGAGGCGGCCGGCGCGAACCCCCTGGCGCTGTGGTGCTACTCGCTGCGCGCCGACCGGCGCGGCCGGGTGGAGGCGCTGGAGCCGCTGCGGGGACGGGTCGACGCCCTGGTCGCCACCGTGCTGGCCTCCGGGGGGTCCAACGCCGGCGACGCGCTGGCCGACCTCGATGTCCCGGTGATCCAGGGCATCTGCGCGACGGTGCCGCGCGCCCGGTGGGCGGCCAGCGACGCCGGCCTGCCTCCGCTGGACGCCGCCATGCAGGTGGCGATCCCCGAATTC
>DATFPO010000208.1:0-2975 GCA_035264745.1 Solirubrobacteraceae bacterium
TGCTCTACGGCGCGCTGGCCGGCGGCCGCGGCCGCGCCGAGCTGCGCCGCGGAGGCCTCAGCGAGCTGGCGCGCCGTCTGGAGCGCGCGGAGCTCACGACCGACTTCGGCCCCCCGCGGCCGCATCCCGGCGCCGGCGTGACCCTGGTCGCGGCGCGCCCACCGCTGGTGGCGTTCAACCTCGAGCTGGCGCCGCCGGCCGGGGCGGAGGAGGCCCGCGCGATCGCCGCGGCGATCCGAGACGGCGGCCCGGAGGGGATCGGCGGGGTGCGTGCGATCGGCCTGTGGCTGACCGCCCGCGGGCTGGCGCAGGTGTCGTTCAACGTTGAGGACCCGGCTGCCACGCCGCTCTGCCTCCTGGTCGAGGCGGTCCGCCGCCACGCCCCGGTGTCCGGGGCCGAGCTGGTCGGCCTCGCTCCCCGCGCGGCGCTGACCGGGTTTCCCGGCGACGTCCAGATCCGCGGCTTCGACCCCGCCAATCAGGTCATCGAGAACGCTCTAGGCTTGTGACGAGATGGCTCAGACCAAGCGCAGGCGCCGTTCCAAGCACCGGGGGACCGCCGCCGGCACGATCCAGACGCGCGGGCGCACGGGTCGAAAGTCCGCCGGCGAGGAGAAGGCGCGCAGTTCCGAAGCCGGGCGCGCCCGCCGGCCGTCCCGGTTCGACCGGCCCCCGACCTGGCGGGGGGCGCTCACCCGCGCCGCGCTCGCGTCGGGCATCTTCTTCGCCTTCGTGGTGATCGCCCTGCATCGGCCGCTGCCGGCGGCCCTCGGGCTCGCGGCGTTCACGCTGGTGATCTACGTGCCGCTCGGCTACTACACCGACCTCTTCCTCTACCGGCGCCGGCAGCGCGCCGGCGCCTCGGCGCCACGAGAACGGGCGCCAGGCCGGGGGAGACGCTGATGGACGTCCGCATGTTCACCGTCGGCCCGGTGGCGGAGAACTGCTTCATCTCCCGGGCCGAGGACGCCAGTCGGGCGCTGATCGTCGACCCGGGCGAGGAGCCCGACCGGCTGCTGCGCGCGGTCGAGGAGCTCGGTGTCGACGTCGAGGCGATCCTGCTCACCCACACCCACTTCGACCACATAGGCGCCGTGGCGCCGGTGGCCCGGGCGACCGGGGCTCCGGTCTGCTGCCCCGAGCTCGAGACCCAGGTGCTCGCGGACATCATGTCCTACGTACCGTGGCCCGGGTTCGGCCCGTATGAGAGCTACGAGGCCGACGAGACGGTCAGGGGAGGTGAGCGGCTGGAGCTGGCCGGCTTCGACATCGACGTGTTCTTCGTTCCGGGTCACAGCCCGGGACACGTCGCCTACTCGATCCCGGCCCACCAGGTCCTGTTCTCGGGAGACGTCCTGTTCCAGGGCTCGGTGGGTCGCACGGACCTGCCGGGCGGCGACTGGGAGACCCTGGCCCGCTCGATCGCCACGCTCTTGGACGCCCTACCCCCCGAAACCAGCGTCTATCCCGGCCACATGGGACTCACCACGCTCGGCCGGGAGCACGCCACCAACCCCTTCCTGCGCGAGCTGCCGGCCCGCCGGTGAGCGGCGAGCGCATCCAGGCGCCGCGTGGCACGTTCGACGTGCTGCCCGACCACGCCGGGGCCCGCGCGGCGGTAGCCGAGGTCGCGCGTCGCATCCTCGAGGCGGCCGGCTACGGCCGCATCGAGACCCCGGCGTTCGAGGCCACCGAGCTGTTCGCTCGCGGGGTGGGCGAGGCCACCGACATCGTGCGCAAGGAGATGTACACGTTCGACGACGGAGGCGGCCGCTCGGTGACGCTGCGCCCCGAGGGCACCGCGCCGGTGTGCCGGGCCTACGTCGAGCACGGGATGCACAAGCTCCCCCAGCCGGTTCGCCTCTGGTACCTGTCCCCGTTCTTCCGCCGGGAGCGGGCCCAGGCCGGCCGCTTCCGCCAGTTCTGGCAGGTCGGCGCCGAGGCCCTGGGGTCCGTCGACCCCGCGGTCGACGCCGAGATGATCCTCCTACTGGCCGATCTGCTCGACGCGCTCGCAGTGCCCGACCTGCGGCTACGGCTGTCCTCCCTGGGATCGCCGGAGACCCGTGCCGCCTACCGCGAGGAGCTGCGCAACCACCTCCGGGCCCGCGAGCAACAGCTCTCGCGGGACGTGCGCGACCGCATCGACCTCAACCCGCTGCGGGCCTTCGACGCCGTCGACCCGGCCACCCGGGAGGTGCTCGCCGGCGCTCCGCGGTTGCTCGACCGACTCGCGGCCGATGACGCCGAGCACTTCGCCACCGTGCGCGAGCTTCTGGATCGCGCTGGACTGTCCTATGAGGTGGACCCCACGCTGGTCCGGGGGCTCGACTACTACACGCGCACCGTGTTCGAGTTCGAGTGCCGGCGGCTCGGGGCCCAGAGCGGGATCGCCGGGGGCGGCCGCTACGACGGCCTGGTCGAGCAGCTCGGGGGTCCGCCGACTGCCGGATGCGGCTGGGCGGCCGGCGTCGAGCGGATCCTGCTGGCGGCCGAGGGGCCGCCGGCGCCGGTCCCGACGGTGGACCTGTATGTCGCCTACGACGGCGAGTCGGCACGAGCGGCCGCCTTCGAGGTCGCCGTCGCCGCTCGGCGGGCGGGGCTGCACGCCGAGCTGGAGCTGGGCGGTCGCTCGCTCAAGGGGCAGCTCCGTCAGGCGGATCGCGCCGGGGCCCGGTTCGTGGCGATCGTGGGAGCCGCCGAGGCGGCGCTGCGCGACATGGAGTCCGGAGACCAGCGCGTCGTGGCCGTCGGTGCCATCCCCGCCGAGGTCCTGCGCGGCCGCGCGCTGCGATGAGGCCGCCCCGCCCCAACGGCTATCGCGACACGTGGTGCGGCTCGCCGCAGGCCGCGGGCGCGGGTCGCCCGGCGCGGGTCGCCGGCTGGGTCCACCGGCGCCGCGACCACGGCGGCCTGGTGTTCATCGACCTGCGCGACCGATCCGGGCTGCTGCAGCTCGTCTTCCACCCCGACCG
>DATFPO010000209.1:0-3220 GCA_035264745.1 Solirubrobacteraceae bacterium
CCACCGCCCCGGTCGGTCCGCTCCCGGTGACGACGGTCACGCCCGTCGCGAAGTGCCCCATCACGACCCGGAACTGCTGCTGATCGGGCTCCATCTGGGGCGGGGAGTATTGCGTAGACTCCGCGCGCCTCATGAGCCGTCGCCGCGCCGCCATCGGTATGACCGCCCTCGGCCTCGCAGCGGTTGTCGTTGGCGCCTGCGGGACCGAGCGCGTCCACCTGGACTCCGGCGATCGCCAGAACGCGGCCATCGACCACGGCGCCCAGCTCTTCGCTGCCCGCTGCGCCGGCTGTCACACGCTCGACGCCGCCGGGGCCCAGGGCTCGGCCTTCACGATCAAGAACCGCGAGCGCGTGGACGGCCCGAACTTCGAGGTGCGCAAGGAGCAGGTCGCCCAGGTGCTCTACGCGATCCGCAACGGCGGCTTCTCCGGAGCGATCATGCCCCAGAACATCGTGGTGGGGCAGGACGCCCGCGACGTGGCGCTCTTCCTGTCCAAGTACGCGGGCCGGAAGGCCAAGGCGCCCAAGACGCCGGCCAAGCAGACCCAGCCCGTCGGTGGCACCCTTCCCCAGACCGCGACCGGTCCCCAGGGAGCCCCGGTCCGCAGGCCCTAGTCGCCGAGGAGCGTCCGTCCTCGACCTCAAGCGCATCCGCGCCGAACCCGAGGCGGCGCGTGCCGCGCTGGCGCGCCGCGGCGTGGAGTCGGAGCTCGACGAGGTGCTGGAGCTCGATCGCCGTCGCCGGGAGCTGCTGCCCGAGCTGGAGGGGCTGCGAGCCGAGCAGAACGCGGCTTCCAAGCAGATTGGCGCCGCCAAGCGTCGCGGCGAGGATCCCAGCGCGGCGATCTCCGCCATGGAGGAGGTGGCCGCCCGGGGCCGCGCCCTCTCGGACGGGCTCAGCCGCATCGAGGCCGACCTCGACCGCGCCCTGGGCCTCCTGCCCAACCTGCCCGACCCCGGTGCCGCCCCCCAGGACACGGTGCTGCGCGAGGTGGGCGAGGCCGGGCGTAGCGGCCGCGATCACCTCGAGTTGGCGGGCGAGCTGATCGACATGGAGGCCGCGGCCCGGGTCTCGGGCTCGCGCTTCGCCTACCTCAAGGGGGACCTGGTCCTGCTGGAGATGGCGCTGGTTCGCTACGCGCTCGACCGCGCCGGCGAGCACGGCTTCCAGCCGGTGGTCCCGCCGATCCTGGTCCGGGAGGCGGCGATGTTCGGCACCGGCTTCCTGCCCGACACCGAGCAGCAGGTCTACCGGCTGGCCGACGAGGACCTCTACCTGGTCGGGACCTCCGAGGTGCCCCTGGCCTCGCTGCACGGCGGGGAGGTACTGGACGCGGAGCGCCTGCCCCTCCGCTACGCCGGCTTCTCGACCTGCTTTCGGCGCGAGGCGGGCGCCGCCGGCAAGGACACCCGGGGGATATTCCGCGTCCACCAGTTCGACAAGGTGGAGCTGTTCTCGTTCGTTGAGCCGCCGGGGTCGTCGGACGAGCACGAGCTGCTCCTGGCCATCCAGGAGGGCATTCTCCAGGAACTCGAGATCCCCTACCGGGTGGTGAACATCGGGGTGAGCGATCTGGGGGCGTCGGCGGCCAAGAAGTACGACTGCGAGGCCTGGCTGCCCGGACAGGGGCGCTATCGCGAGCTGACCTCCTGCTCGAACACGACCGACTTCCAGGCGCGCCGGCTGGACATCCGCTACCGGCCGCCGGGCGGACGGCCCGAGGCCGTTCACACTCTGAACGGCACCGCCGTCGCGGCGGGCCGGACGACCATCGCCCTGCTCGAGAACGGCCAGCGCGCCGACGGCGGGGTGGACCTGCCCCCTGTGCTGGGCGGCTACGGCGTGCCCAGCGCGCTGGCCCCCCGCGGCTGACGGCGGCACGGGACCGGCTCGCCAGGCGGCGGCGTTCGCCCCGGCTAGAGTGAGGGGCTGCCGTGACGGTCTCCGCAACCCTTCTCGAGGCTGCCCGCTGGCGCTGGATCCCGCTCGCCGTCATCTACGTGGTGGTGGTGGCCGTGGTGATCGCGAAATACGCACGTCCGTTCCTGGAGCAGCGGGCGGGAGACGTGCGCGCTCGCGAGTCCGGCGCCGTAGGGGATCTGTTCCTGCTGGCGGTCGGGGTCGTGATCGGCAGCGCGATCCTGGCCGTGGCCGTGACGTTCGTCCTCTACGCCGTGCTGTGGGTGCTGGACAAGGTGGGAATCTGAGTCGGGGTCGTCGAGCGCCACGAACCAGGAGGCAGCCATGAAGGTTCTCTACAACGCCCAGGCCCACGTGACGGGAGGTCGAGCCGAGGGTCACGGGCGCACCCAGGACGGGCAGCTCGAGGTCGACCTGCGCCTGCCCGAGGAGATGGGCGGCCAAGGCGGCGGCACCAATCCCGAGCAGCTGTTCGCGGTCGGGTACGCCGCCTGCTTCGAGGGGGCCCTGGGAGTGGTGGCCCGCCGTCACGGAGCCGAGGTGGGCGACGTGGCCATCGACTCGCAGGTCAAACTCCTGCCCACCGAGGAGCGCGGCTTCAAGCTGGCGGTGGAACTCGACGTCGCGCTTCCCTCGGTCGAGGATTCCGAGACGGCCAGGGAGCTGGTCGCCGCGGCGCATCAGGTCTGTCCGTACTCGAACGCCACCCGGGGAAACGTCGAGGTCGCCCTGACCGCCAACGGAGAGCCGGTCAGCGCCTGATCAGATGGTCATAGACGACTTCAGGCGCAGCACCGACGGCGGGATGTACGAGATCTCCGCCCAGCTGACACCTGCGGGCTCCGGCGCCGAGCCGTTCCGGATCTGGTTCCGCTTCCCCGAGCAGTACGCGCCCGAGGGCGAGCTCGACGCCTCGCCGTTCCTGCCCCACGCCCTTCCGTGGTGCCTGCGGCGCGGTGAGCCGCTCACCATCGAGGGGCCCGTCTCCGTCCGGCTCCTGGATGCGGTCGACGAGATCATGCGCGTGTACGGTGCGTTCTTCCCCGCCTCGATGCGCCACCCGATACCGGTGGAGGCGCAGCCCCGCCTCCCCCCGCCCGGGCGCCCCCTCACCGCCAGCCTGTTCACCCGGGGCATCGACTCGTGGTTCGCGGTCCTCAGCGCGATGGAGGATCCGAGCCTGTGGCCAGCGATCTCCCATGTGGTCTACCTCCCGGCGGGCCCTGAGCACTGGACCGACGAGCAGCGCGACGCACGGGTCGAGGGGATCCGCCGCGCGGCGGCGCGCGTGGGGCTC
>DATFPO010000210.1:0-4570 GCA_035264745.1 Solirubrobacteraceae bacterium
GCGCCAGCAGCAGGGTGATGCGACGCTCGATGAGCCCCAACGCCGCCCCGGTGCTAGAGCCCCGCCGCCCCGGCGGGCTGGTCGGGAGCGCCGGCGGAGCCGCCGGTCGGGGACTCCTCGGCGGCCCCGGCCGTCGTGGACTGGTCGCCGGTGCCGGCCGTCGAGGGCTGGCCGTCGGCGCTCGTCGCGATGGCGGTACCGGGCGCCAGCCGACCGGCCCGCAGCGCCGCGGCCGCAGCCTGGGCATCGACGCCCGTGCGAGCCCGGACGTAGGAGACGGCCCCGGCCGCCGGCATCGTCATGCCCAGGACGGCGGCGCGATCCTGGATCCGCTCGCCCGACTGCAGCCCCGAGATCTGGGCGCGCAGCTCTCCGTTGCGGCGCTCGAGGCTGACGCTGCGCTCGACGTCGCGGCCGATGCCGGCGTTGAGCTTGAGCAGCGACACCTGCATGGCGACGATGCCCATCAGCAGGAAGGCGATCACCGCGATCCAGCCACGTCCGCGCACCAGGCGCTCCACCAGGCTGCGGTCGGGCAGGGTGGCGGCGAAGCGGGCCGTCTTGAGGACGGCGACGGCGAGACCGGCCGGTTGGCGGGCCCGGACGACGGTCTGCGCCCGGCCGCGCGCCGGTCCCGACACCCTCCTGGGAGCGCGCGGAGCGACCGGACGGGACGCCGAGCGCCCGGGGTGACGCCGGATCGGCGCCCTGCGGGCCGGCGAGCGGGCCGGCCTGGGTCGCGTGGCGGTGCCGGCCGCCGGCGAGCTCATGCGGTTTCTCCCCGCTTGCGGGCCACCCGCAGCCGGGCCGAGGACGAGCGTGGGTTGTGGGCCAGCTCCCCCGCGCTGGGCCGGACCGCCCCCCGGGTGACCAGGTCCGCCTCGGGCACACGCCCGCAGGCGCACACCGGCAGGTCGGGCGGGCAGATGCAGCCCCGCGCCCGAGCCGACATGAACCGTTTCACGCGGCGGTCCTCGAGCGAGTGAAAGGAGATCACTCCCAGCCGCCCGCCGGGACGAAGGACGTCCCAGGCCAGCGGCAGCGCGGCGTCCAGTTGTCCCAACTCGTCGTTCACGGCGATCCGGATCGCCTGAAAGCTGCGCTTGGCGGGGTGGCCGCCCGCGAACGCGGCGGGCGCCGGGATGGCCGCCTTGATCACCTCGACCAGTTCCTGGGTCGTGGTCAGGTCCGCCTGGCGGCGGCGGGACGCGATCGCCCGGGCGATGCGCGAGGCGTAGCGCTCCTCGCCGTACTCTCGCAGCAGGCGCGCCAGCCGGCGCTCGTCCCAGTGGTTGACCACCTCGGCCGCGGTCAGCTCCTGGTCGGGGTCCATCCGCATGTCCAGCGGCGCGTCGTAGGAGTACGAGAACCCCCGGTCCCGGGTGTCGACCTGCATCGAGGAGACGCCCAGGTCGAGGGTGACCATGTCTGCCGCCACGCCCTCGTCGCGCAGCCCGCGCAGCGCCTCGGCGAACCCGGCCCCGACGAAGCGCGTGGCGCCTGGTGCCTCGGCGGCGAGCTGCGCGAAGCGCTCGTCCGCGGCCGGATCGCGGTCGATGCCGATCAGCGTGCCGCCCGAGCCGATGCGATCGGCCAGCAGCCGCGAGTGCCCGCCGCCACCGACCGTGGCGTCGATAGCCGTCTCGTCCGGACGGGGCGCGAGCGCATCGATCAGCTCCGCGGCCAGGACGGGGACGTGCGCGGTCTCCATGTCAAGAAGGATGGCCAAGGCTCCGCGTCAGCTCGTTGATGCGATCGGGGGAGTCCTCGTCCACCGACGACCACGCCCCCCGGTCCCAGATCTCGAGAGAGTCTCCGGCCCCCACGATCGCCACCTCACGGGCCAGGCCGGCGTGCTCGAGCAGCTTGGGGGGAAGGCCCACCCGCCCGGCGCCGTCGAGCTCGGTGTCGAACGCCCCGCCGAACAGCCGCCGCCGCAGCTCACGCGCCTCGCTGGCCAGCGGATTGAGGCCCTCCAGGGCCGCGCCGTGGAGGCGCTCGTAATCGGCCGCGGGCCACACCTCGACGCAGCGCTCGGACCCACGCGCCAGAACCACGCCGTCGGCCAGCGCCGCGCGGAACTTCGCCGGGACGGTGAGGCGGTTCTTGGCGTCGAGTGTGTGATCGAAGGTGCCGCGGAAGGCCACTGTCGTCTCTCCGAGCTCCGGCGGCTCCTGCGGGGGAAGCCTCTGGACCGGGGTGACGGAGTGGGAGGAGCCCCGCCACCCCGGTCGTCGAAGCGGCGCGACTCTACCCCACTTCGTCCCACCATGCAACACATATCGCAACCAGCAACCCACCCAGCGCTACACCGGCCACCCCAAAGCGGGCAAAATCGCCCGATAGCGGGGGTTTCCGCTCCATCCGACCGGGGCTGCGCCGGCGGTCGCCGACGGCAACTCGCCTTGCAGGCCCGCCGGCTGCAGCCGAAGTTGCAGCGAAGCGCCTCGAAGCCGCTTCGGCTCACCGGCGGTGACCGTACGATCCGCGCCCGCGAGCCGAGCGCCCTTTGCCCGCCCTCCCGTGGACACCTCCCCTCCCGAGGCGCCTGCCGCGCACCGGCGCCGCGGTCGCCGCCGTCACCCTGGCGACAGCCGGCGCCGGCTGCGGGGGCGGCGGCGACGAGAACGCCGACCCCGCGCGGATCGCCCCGCCGCACAGCGTCGTGTACCTGGTCGCGACGGTCCGCCCCGAGGGCGAGCAGGCGCAGGCGGTCGACCGGATCGGTCGCACGGTGTTCAGGGTGTCCAACCCGGGCGCACGCCTCCAGCAGCTCGTGGACCGGGCACTGCTGCGCAATCGCGCCACCCGCAACGTGAGCTACGCCGACGACGTGGCGCCGTGGCTGGGAAGGCGCGTCGCCGTGGTCGTCGTCCCGGCCCCCGGCTACTCACGGGCCATGGCCATGATCTTCACCGCCGGGAACACCGATGCGGCCGGGAAGCTCGTGGACCGCGTCGCGCGCGAGGCCACGCCGAGATGGCCTCGGCGCGCATACCGGGGAGTGCACTACCGGCTCGACCCCGCCGATGCCACGGCCCAGGGCGTGGTGGGCGACTACCTGGTGGCGGGCGACGAGGTCGCGTTCAGGGCGGTGGTCGACGCCTTCCGGACCGGGCGCGGCCTGGCCCGCGAGCCGCGCTATCGCCGCGTGGCCGGCGATGCTCGCGGGAAGCTCGGGTTCGGCTACCTGGACCCGACCCGGTCCGGGACGCCGCCCGGCGGCGCGGTCCTGGCCGCGCTGCTGGGCTCGGTCGGTGCGGCCGGTTCCGGGCCGGTCACCCTCTCCCTGTCGGCCGCCCCCGACCGGATCCGCGTCGACGTGGCCGCGCCCGGCACCGGCGCCGCCCCTCGGTCGGACGGGATCACCCCCCTGGTGGCCCGGCTCCCGGGGGACGTGTGGCTCGCCCTCGGGCTGCGAGGGGTGGGACGATCGCTGCGGCTCGCCCTCGACCGGCTCGGCCCCCCCCGCGGCGCGCTGCGCCGGGCGGTCGACGGTGCGGTGCGAGCCAGGACCGGGCTAGATCTCGACCGCGACCTGGTGCCGGCGCTCGGCGACATCGCCTTCTTCGTCCGCGGCTCCACCGTCTCCTCGGTCGGTGCCGGCGTCGTCGTGGCGACGCCCGACCCGGCCAGCGCCCGGCGTCTCGTGGCGCGCCTGCGGCGTCTCGTCCGACACGCCGCCGGCGGCCGGACCGCGACCGCCTCGCTCGCCGGCGCCCGGGGCTTCAGGGCGAGCGGGTCCCATCTGCCCGGCACCGTCTACGTGGTGGCCAGCGGCGATCGGGTCGTCGCCGCCCGTGGCGTCGCCGCCGCCCGGGCCGCGCTGGCGCCGGGCGCTGGTCTCGCTCGCTCCCCTCAGTACCGCGAGGCGCAGGCCTCGCTGGGAGGAGCCCCGCCGGCCATGCTCGTCGCCTTCGCGCCGGTCGCCGCGCTGGTCGGGACGTCGACCAGCCCGGAGGCCCAGCGGGCGAGCGCGTACCTGACCGCCTTGCGAACCCTGGTCCTCGCGTGGGCGGCCGCGGGCCCGCGGCACACCGGGCGTATGGTGGTCACGCTGAGATGAGGAGCCCGCCTCGGCGTTCGGCCCTCATCGGGCCAGCGATGCCACCAGCGCCGCGGCCACCATCAGCAGGACCGACGGCACGAGCAGCAGCGCCACCACCAGCTGGATCTTGGGCGCGGCCCGGGCGGCGCGCTCGCGCACCCGCCGCGTGCGGGCGGCCCGCGTCTCCTCGGCCTGCGCCGCGTCTTTGACCACGACAGTCACGTTGACGTACAGGCGACCGCCCACCGGGGAACGGATCGCTCCCAGGCGGGTGAACGAGCAGGTCGTCACGCAGTTTTGCCCCGCCCTGGCGACCACGGTCATTGCCCGGTCACCGAAGGTCGCCGTCCGGCGCCGGGTGAGGAAGATCGAGGTTCCCGTGAAGGGCGCGTTGTCCTTGGAGTTGTGGATGGTCAGGTCGAAACGAGTCCTTATGTCCAGGACATCGCCGGGCCTGACCGTGACCAGGCGCGAGAAGACGACCGCTGGGCGTTCGCCCGACTTCGAGGCCTCGGCGCTGCC
>DATFPO010000211.1:0-3175 GCA_035264745.1 Solirubrobacteraceae bacterium
GGCGCGGCTCCACCGGCGGCAGGCGGAGGCTCATGCTGCCGACCCGTCGCGGGATGACGTACATGGCGTCGAGCAGCGTGTTGAGGCGCTTGGTCAGGAACCGCTTCATGAAGGGCGGGTTGTCCACGCCGTCCATCTGGACCAGGAGCTGGTTGAGCGCCATGCCCCCGCCGACTCCCATGCCGCCCGGGAACATGAACTGGGCCAGCCGCGGGCCCAGTTTGGCCAGCGCGGGCGGATCGACTCGGGCCGGCGGCCGGGCCCGGGCGGCGAACAGCCGCTCCCGCCAGGCGCGCGACTCGATGATCACGTCGCCGCTGGCGGTGAGGGAGCCCCAGGGCCCGTAGAAGCTGACGTCGTCGAGTGACGGACGCGGCTCGAAGCCCATCCCGGGGTTGAGCGCCTGGCGGCGCATGCCCACCGCGTCGATCTCGTCGATGAAGATGATGCACTGGCCGCCCCACTTGCGGGCCAGCCGCCGCGCCCGTGCCACCAGCAGCAGCACCACCAGGACGTCGATGCCGATGAACGTCTGGGCGAATCCGGACCCGGGCATGAGCATGATCGGCGAGTTGAACGAGGTGGCGATGGCCTTCGACAGCATCGTCTTGCCGGTTCCCGGCGCGCCGATGAACAGCAGTCCCCGCTCGGGCTTGCCGCCGGCCCGCTTGAACTCGTCACCCGACTGCCACAGGGAGATGACGCGGGTGACCTCCTCCTTGGGCTCGGCCTGGCCTCGGACGTCGGTGAGCCGGACGCCCCAGTCGGCGTCCCCGGGCTCGAACGCCTTCATCTGCATGATCCCCATGATCGCCAGGGGGCCGAAGAGGATCAGGGCGTTGAATAGGAAGAACAGCGGGAAGAGGACGAGCAGCGGAAGGATCTGCGGCAGCAGGAGCAGGAACAGCTTCCCGAGGAGCGGCAGCGTGCCGAACAGCGTGGTCTCCTGGCCCGCGATTCGCAGCACCACCCACGCGATCACCAGCAGGCCCAGCAACGTGAGCAGGAACCAGGTCAGGTGGCGGAACTTGGTGCGCCAGTACCAGGTCCGGCGCCGGGCGACCACGTCGGCCTCGAGCATCTCCTGCGGCGCGCCGTAGAGGTTGGGGTGGGGGATGAGCTTGTGGGAGAGCACGTCCACCAGCCCCCGGAAGGCCACGACCGCCAGGAACGTGACCAGCAGGGAGAGCGGCACGCTCCAGCCCTTGGTCCGGTGCAGGACGAGGAAGAAGGCCGGCGCCGTGAGGATGGCGACCACGGTCGCCGCCCGGGTCAGCTTGCGCCATTCATGGGCCAGCGACGATGCCTGCTGGCTCATGGTGGGGCGCAGGGCGGGGGTCTCCTCCGCGTAGGACATCGGCCCGGTTGAGGGTACTAGCCTATCCCCGCCGGCTCGCCGGCGGGCCGGCGTTTGCATCGGCGGCCCGGCCCTCCGGCCGGCGCCGCGGCTCAGGCCGCGCGCGGCTGCTCGGGGGACGCCGCCGCGGGCGCCCGGGCCGGCAGGAATCGGGTCGCGATGGTGATCAGCAGGTGGACGATGCCCAGCGCGATGAAGAAGGCGGTCGGGTTGGTCTCGTGCGAGAAGCCGAAGATGAACGGGCACGCGACCAGGACCGCGGCCAGAACGTAGTCCAGCAGCACGTGGACGGCGACCGGGATCTGGTCCACGAGGCCGGTGCGGCCCACGGTGGTGGCGACCACGAAGAGCAGGATCACGCCGATAACTATCGACGCCGCCGTGGCAGCTCCGGCCTGGAAGTGGAGCACGAACGGGGCCGCGATGAGGACCACCACGACCACGTACTCGAGGACCCCGTGCAGCCAGGCGGGGATCGGGCCCTGGCGGATCACGCGGCGATCATACCCGCGGTCCCGGAGCCCGGCCGGCGGCCTACGGCGCGCCGCGCGGGCGGGGGAGGAGCAGGCCGGTCCGCCTCCAATCGGCGATCTGGCAGCCGTCGGCGCGCCCGAACCAGCGCCGTATCGACCTGGCTCCGATCCGGCCTCGGACCAGCGCCCGGTCGGGGCCCCCGTACACCTGGCTGCACAGCCGCCCGCGGTCCGGCCCGGCGGCCAGGAAGGCGCGCAGCACGCGAGCCCGGGCGCACAGCACGCGCGGCGATCGATGCGTCAGGAACCCGGTCACCCTCTCGCCGCCGGGCCCGCACGTCAGCGTTGCGCCGGCGCGCACCGTCCCGGCGGTGTAGCTGACCGCCAGCGCCACCGTGGGCGGTGGCGGGGCCCCCGTGGCCGAGGTGCACGCGGCGGTCAACGCCAGGCCGGTGGCGAGCGCCCAGGCGCAGGTCGTGCTCCGACGGGCCGGCATCGCTCGATTATGCGCCCCCGGGCGCTGTGGTCAAATGGGATCGCCGCCCGGTCCCGGGCGCAACTACCGTCGCCGGCGTGCGTTGTGGCGCAGAGCAGTCGCCGAAGCCGAGGAGGTTCATGAGACGCACGATCGCCCTCACGATGCTGGCCAGCGCGGTTGGCATGAGCATGGCCGCCCACGGCGTGGCCGCGCCGCCGAAACCCCCGGATAACAACCACCCGAAGCCCGGGGACCAAAACCGCAGGATCACGGTCAACGCCAGCCCGCTGGTGCTCAATTTCGGCGCCCCGCTGATCCTCACCGGCGAGCTCAAGGGACCCACGCGCGCCCACCAGACGGTCACCCTCCAGCGCGACCGCTATCCCTACGGCGACGCTTCGTGAACGTCAGCTCCACCCACACCGACAACGACGGGAACTACCGCATCAGCCGTGTGGCCGACGCCGACGCCAACTACCGGGTGCGCAGCGGGTCCGAGCACGCCGACGTGGCGGTGAGGGTCCATTCCCTGGTCGGCCTGTGGAGCACCACCAGTGCCCCGCGGCGCGGCCGGCTGGTGCGGTTCTCGGGCACGGTGAGCCCAGAGCACAACGGGCGCTTGATCCGCCTCCAGCGGCGCACCGCCTCCGGTGTGTTCCGGACGATACGGACGATGACCCTGGTCCCGACGACCGGCAACCGCTCTTTCTACACCGGGCTGGTGCGCGTGTTCTTCAGCGGCACCTATCGGACCGTCATCTACTACGACGGTGACCATCTGACCAGCTACGGCCCGGATCGGCGGCTGGTCGCGCACCGCTAGCCGCGCCGGCCCGCCGGGACACCGGCGAGCGGGCGCTGAGCCGG
>DATFPO010000212.1:0-2664 GCA_035264745.1 Solirubrobacteraceae bacterium
CGCGGGCGGTTCGCGGGCAAGGCGCTGCTCAACGCGCTCGTCGACCTGCCGTTCGCTGTCTCGCCGGTGGTCGTCGGCCTGGCCCTGGTGCTCCTCTACGGGCGCACCGGGTGGTTCGGCACCTGGCTGGCTGACCACGGCATCCAGGTCATCTTCGCCCCGCTGGGCATGATCCTGGCCACCATCTTCATCTCGCTGCCGTTCGTGGTGCGGGAGGTCGTCCCGGTCCTGCGCGAGATCGGCTCCGACCAGGAGGAGGCCTCATCGACGCTCGGGGCCTCGCCATGGCAGACGTTCTGGCGGGTGACCCTGCCCTCGATCCGCTGGGGCGTCGCCTACGGGGTGATCCTCACCACCGCGCGCGTGCTGGGCGAGTTCGGCGCCGTGAGCGTCGTCTCCGGCAAGCTCGCGGGGCAGACGCAAACGCTCCCGATCTACGTCGAACAGTCCTTCCAGAACTTCGACCTGGCCGGGGCCTACTCCGCCTCGGTGGTACTGGCCGGCCTGGCTCTTCTAACCGTGCTGAGCATGAACCTGCTCAAGCGCGAGGAGGTGACGCGATGAGCATCGAGGTGATGGGCGTCTCCAAGCGCTTCGGCGAGTTCCTGGCGCTCGACGACGTGTCGCTCAGTGTGCGCGACGGCTCCCTCACGGCCCTGCTGGGCCCCAGCGGGAGCGGCAAGTCGACGCTGCTGCGGGTGATCGCCGGGCTCGAGACGCCCGACGGCGGCAGCGTGCGAATCCAGGGCGCGGAAGCCACCCACGTCCCGGCTCAGCGCCGCGGAGTGGGCTTCGTCTTCCAGCACTACGCCGCGTTCAAGCACATGACGGTGCGCGACAACGTCGCCTTCGGGCTGAGCATCCGCAGGCGACCGCGGGCGGAGATCAGTGAGCGGGTCGACCAGCTGCTGGACCTGGTTCACCTCTCGGGGTTCGCCCATCGCTACCCGTCCCAGCTCTCGGGCGGCCAGCGCCAGCGCATGGCGCTGGCGCGCGCCCTGGCGGTCGAGCCGACCGTCCTCCTGCTCGACGAGCCGTTCGGCGCCCTGGACGCCAATGTGCGCAAGGAGCTGCGCGAATGGCTACGCGACCTCCACGACCGGGTCAACGTGACCACGATCTTCGTCACCCACGATCAGGAGGAGGCGATGGAGGTGGCCGAGCAGATTGTGGTCATGAACGAGGCGCGGGTGGAGCAGGTGGCCTCGCCGCGGGAGCTGTACGAGCACCCCGGCAGCGAGTTCGTGATGCGCTTCGTCGGCCCGGTGGCGGAGATGGGCGACGCGCTCGTGCGTCCGCACGACATCGAGATCCTTCCGCTCCCGGACTGGGGCGCCGAGGAGGCGATGGTGCGACGTGTGAGTCATCTGGGCTTCGAGGTGCGCGTCGACCTCGAGGCCGTCGGCGGGCGGCGGGTGGCCGTGCAGGCGACGCGGGCCCGCGTGGCCGAGCTGGAGCTCGAGGTCGGCCAGATCGTCTGGCTGCGCCCCGACCGGCAGGGCGCGCTGGCCGCCGCCAAGCGATCAGCGGCGTAGGCGGGCGTCCGGGTCGCGAGCGGCGCTGCGCACCGCGCGCGGGAGGCGGCCCGCCACCACGTCGGCCAGGGTCACCTGCTCGAGGATCCCCCGTACGTTGGCGCGCAGGGCGATCCAGACGTCCTGCAGCGGCTGGGCCGATCCGTCGTAGCTCAGGGCCTCAGGACGCTCGCCCCGGACGCTGGCCAGCGGCCCCTCGGCCGCGCGCATGACGTCGGCCACGGAGACCTCGTCGGCCGGCCGGTCCAGCCAGTAGCCCCCCTCCGGCCCGCGCCGGCTGCCCACCAGGCCGGCCTGCTTGAGGTCCACCAGGATGTTCTCGAGGAAGTTGAGCGGGATCCCCTGCGCCCCGGCGATGTGATCGCCCTTGACCAGCTGGCCCTCCGCGGCCGCCAGCTCGACGGCCGCCCTGACCGCGTAGTCCGCCTTGGCCGAGACCCTCATCTAGTCGTGTCGCGGCGCGGCCGTCTTGCCGCGCAGCCTTCGCAGCATGGCATCCGAGACCCGTGGGGAGACGCCGTGCGCCGCCCCCAGGACCCTGACCAGGCGCGGGTAGTAGACGCTGCGCATGTCGTGCTCGACGCCTTCGATCACCTTCTCGGCCAGCCGCTCGGGCGCCACCGCCTGCTCCCCGCCGCGGTACCAGGCGGGCATGGTGTCCTTGTCGTGCGCGTGCAGGTCGGTGGCGATCTCACCGGGATAGACCATGGTGAGCGACACCCCGGTGCCGGCCAGCTCGTGGCGCAGCGCCTCCCCGAACATCCGCTGCGCGGCCTTGGTGGCGCCATAGGCCGCCGCCTGCGGGAACGAGCGGTGACCCGCGCCCGAGGAGACGATGACGATGTGGCCCTCGGAGCGCTCAAGCATGCGGGGCAGGACCGCGGCGACCAGGTAGACCGTGCCCAGCCAGTTGATGCGGGTCATCCGCTCGATGGCCTCGACGGTCATGTCGCGAAACGGGCCATAGTCGGCCACGCCGGCGTTGGCCACCGCGAGCTGCAGTCCGCCCGCCGCCTCGATGAATCGTGCCACCGCCGCCTCCACCGCCTCCCGGTCCCCGGCGTCGGCGACCAGCGGGTACTGCGTGCCCGGCAGCCCGGCAGCCAGCTGCTCGAGCTCCGCCTCCGAG
>DATFPO010000213.1:0-31661 GCA_035264745.1 Solirubrobacteraceae bacterium
CTGCCCGCCGATCCGGCTGAGCCCGGGGGTCAGCCCGGCGCGAACTCCCCCGGGCTTCTGGTGGGCGGCGCGGGGCGGGGGCGCGGAGACGAGTGAGCGGCGCCCGACCGCGTGGCCGCGGGAGGCGAGCGGCGGTGCCGGCTCGATCGCCGGGGGCGCGACCAGCCAACGCGGGTGCGGCGCGACGGACGGCGGGAGACGGCAGCGCGCCGGCCCGAGACGGTGCGCCGGCCGGCCCGGCGCGACGCGGTGGCGTGGCTGCCCGTCGCGCGCCGGGCGCGGGCGCGCCGGCGGCCCGCGGAGCGCCTCGCCCGCTCCGGACGCGGCGACGGCGCCCGTGCCGCCGCCTCCGGCGCCGGGGACCCGGACGGAGAGGGGACGCCCGCGGCCCGCGGCGCCGGGGCCGGCGGGTTGCCGGCGGCGGCGGGTGAGGGTGGGAGCCCCGGCTCGCGCCCGCCCAGGCGCGGCCAGACCACGACGAGGCCGCCCACGGCCAAGGCGGCGAGCGTCCATCCGACGTTCGCCCACCGGATGCGATCGCGCAGCGGCTCGGGATCGTCGCGTTGCCCTCCCACGCGGACGGTAGGCGGCCGGGCCGGCGATTCGCCCCCCGGTTGCTATGGTCCTGCGCCGCCCGACCCCGCCGGCAACCTCGACATGAGCAGCCTCTATGACCTCATGCTCCTGCTGGACTCCGACGCTCCCGGCGAGCGGCGGCAGGAGATCCTGCGCGACGTCGAGTCGGCCATCGGCTCGGGCGGGTCGCTCGAGTCCAAGCACGACTGGGGCGTCCGCCGCCTGGCCTACGAGATCGATCACCGCAGCGAGGCCGAGTACCACCTCTTCCAGTTCCGCGGCTCCCCCGAGCTGCTCGACTCGCTCCGACGCACGCTCAGGCTGACCGACGGGATCGTCCGGTTCCGGCTGATCAGGGTGAGGCCGGGGACGCCGCCGCCTCCGGCCGCGCGATCGGAGGCCTCGGGAGAGCGCGCGGCGGAGGCCGCCGAGGCGCCGGCCGCCCGCTGATCTCGGGGCGGGACTGACCCGCCGCTTCACTCGACTCAGCAACAGATCCTCGCAACATGCGGCAGCGCCGGTCGGCGCCGCCGCCGCCCCCCCTACACTCGGGCGATCGCGCGCCCGGGCCGCCGCGGCCGGCCGGGCGCGGCACGAGTCTTCCGCCGTTTCGAAAGGAGCCGCCGTGGCAGCCACCAACATCAACCGCGTCGTCCTGACCGGCAACCTGACGCGAGACCCCGAGCTGCGCTCGCTGCCGAGCGGGACCGCGGTCTGCAGCCTGCGAATCGCCTGCAACACCCGCCGCAAGGGCCAGAGCGGCGAATGGGAGGACAAGCCGAATTACTTCGACGTGACCGTCTGGGGTGGTCAGGGCGAGAACTGCGCCCGCTACCTGTCGAAGGGGCGCCCGGTGGCGATCGACGGGCGCCTCGAGTGGCGCGAATGGGAGGCTCAGGACGGCGCCAAGCGGCAGGCGGTGGAGATCGTGGCCGACTCGGTCCAGTTCCTGGGCAGCCGCGACGACGGCGGGAGCGGGAACGGCTTCACCGCCCGCAGCGACGTCCCGGTCGACGAGCGCGACTTCCAGCCCGCGTCTACCGGCGGCGGCACGGGCGACGACGACATCCCGTTCTGAGCGCGCCGCGGCCGCCTAGCGGGCGGCCGCGGGCCCAAGCCGGTCCCACCGGCCTCGCTAGACTCTCGCGCTCGGCGGCCGGCGCCCATCGCCGGCCTTCAGCAGACGAGGATTCTCAGCGTGGCCAAGCAACGCAATCGGCGGGTGACCCGCAGGCGCGACCGCAAGGGCGGCGTCGGCTCGGGGCGGCGCAAGCCCTGCCCGTACTGCCGCGACAAGGTGGAGCAGGTCGACTACAAGGACGTCGGCTCGCTGCGACGGTTCGTCTCGGACAAGGGCAAGATCCGCTCACGCCGCATCACCGGCGCCTGCCGCCGCCACCAGAGCCAGATCGCCCGCGCGGTCAAGCGGGCGCGGGAGCTCTCGCTCCTGCACTACGTCGGCGACGAACGCCGCTAGACCGCCGTGCCGCAGGCGATCCTCCTCCAGGACGTGGAGCCGCTGGGCGAGCGGGGTTCGGTGGTCGACGTCTCCCCCGGGTACCTGCGCAACTACCTGGTGCCGCGCAAGCTGGCCCACCCGGCCACCAGAGCCGCGCTGGAGGCGGCCCGTGCCCGCCACGAGGCCCAGGAGCGAGCCCGCCACGAGGCCCAGGAGCGGGCCCGCGAGAACGCCGCCCTCCTGACCAAGACGGTGCTCACGATCCCCGCCCAGGCGGGCGAGGACGGCCGCCTGTTCGGCTCGGTCACGGCTCAGGACGTGGCCGACGCGATCCGCGAGGCACGCGGCCTGCGGGTGGACCGGCGTCGTGTCCACCTCGAGGATCCCATCCGTCATGTCGGGACCCACATGGTCGCCGTCGACGTCGCCGACGGGGTGACCGCTTCGGTCAAGACTATGGTCGTCGCCCGCTGAGGGCCCGGCTCCCGTCACTGCGCCGCCCGCGCCGGTCTCCGCAAAAAGATCGGCAACTAGCGGGAAGGCCGCGCCCGGGCCGCCGGAGCCGGATCTAAAGTCGCGCCGATGCCCGGCGCCGTCCCGACCCTCGCTCGCCTCCGTGGCCACCGCTGAGCGCGTAGCCACGCTGCCGCCGCCCCACAACCTGGAGGCGGAGCAGTCGGTCCTCGGGGCGATCCTGATCAGCGATCGGGCGCTGTATCCCGTCGCGGTCGAGGACCGGCTTCGGCCCGAGGACTTCTACCGCGAGCAGCACCGGATCATCTACACGGCGATGCTGGGCCTGCACGAGCAGGGCCAGCCGATCGACCTGGTCACGCTGACCGAGCACCTGCGGGAGCGGGGACGCCTGCAGGAGGCCGGCGGCGAGGCGGCGCTGCACGCCCTGACGGCCAGCGTCCCGGCGGTCGGCCATGTGCGCCACTACGCCCAGATCGTCCAGGACAACGCGATGGAGCGGGCGGTTCTGGGCGCCTGCTACGACATCCAGTCGAGCGTCCTGCAGCGGGCGGCCAGCCCCCGCGAGCTGGTCGAGCAGGCCGAGCGGACGATCCTGGAGGTGGCCCACGACGGGCGCCGCCAGGACTTCCGGGCCCTGGGGGACGTGCTCGACGTCGAGCTGGACAAGCTGCACCGCCTCTCCAAGGAGGGCACCGCCCTCACCGGTACGCCCTCGGGGTTCAAGGATCTCGACGAGCTCACCGGCGGCTTCCAGCCCGGCAACCTGATCGTGATCGCCGCCCGCCCCGGCATGGGCAAGAGCGCGCTGGTCACCAACATCGCCGAGCACGCGGCGATCGACCACCACCGCCAGGTGGCGCTGTTCTCGCTGGAGATGTCAGAGGCCGAGCTCGCCCAGCGCTTCATCGCCTCCCAGGCCCGAATCAAGGGCGACGAGCTGCGCAAGGGACGCGTCGCCGAGAACCGCTGGCCCAAGATCCTGCAGGCCAGCCAGCGCCTCTCCCAGGCCCGGCTGTTCGTGGACGACACCAGCGACCTGGGCATCCTGGAGATCCGGGCCAAGGCCCGGCGCCTGCACAGCCGCGAGGCCGGCGGCCTGGGCCTGATCATCGTCGACTACCTGCAGCTGATGCGAGCCGAGGGACGGACCGACAACCGCGCCGAGCAGGTCGGGCAGATGAGCCGGGGCTTGAAGATCCTGGCCCGCGAGCTCGACGTCCCGGTCATCGCGCTCTCCCAGCTCAACCGCAACGTCGAGCAGCGCGGGGGCGACAAGCGTCCGCTGCTCTCCGACCTACGCGAAAGCGGTTCCATAGAACAGGACTCGGACCTCGTGATGTTCATCTACCGCGACGAGTACTACAACCGTGACGAGTCCGAGCACGAGGGCGAGGCCGAGCTCATCGTCGCCAAGCACCGCAACGGGCCGCTGGGCAAGGTGACGCTCACCTTCCGCAGCGAGTACCCGAAGTTCATGAACTTCGTCGATCCCGGCCGCTTCGACACATGACCCCCCTCTGCCCCTACGAACTCTGCGACGGCAGCGGCTTCGTGGTCGACGAGGAGACCAACACCGCCCGTCCCTGCCGCTGCCGCCCCCAGCGCATCGGCCGGGCCCGGGCGCGGAGCCTGTCGGCGGTGATCCCGCGCCGCTTCCGGGGCGTCTCGTTCGAGCGCTCGCCGGTCGCGGACATGGACCCCGACACGATCCGCCTCGTGCGCCGGTACGTCGACGACATTCACGGCAATCTCGACGCGGGGCGCGGGCTGTGGTTCATGGGCGACGTGGGCACGGGGAAGACCACGCTGGCGATGCTGGTCTCCAAGGCCGCGCTGGACGCCGGGCGCTCGGTGGCGATCTACTCGCTGCCCCGCCTGCTGGCCGAGATCCGCAAGACGTTCGAGGACGGCTCAGATCAGTCCTACCTGGGTCTCCTCGACCGGCTGGCCGGGGTGGATCTCCTGCACATAGACGATCTCGGTGCCGAGCGGACGAGCGAATGGGTGCTCGAGCAGCTGTACTCGATCATCAACGCCCGCTACGAGGACCAGCGGTCTCTGGTCGTCACCACGAACCTGATCGACCCCGAGAAGCTGCGCGAGCAGATCACCGAGCGCACCGTCTCGCGCCTGTACGAGATGTGCAGCGAGGTCGCGGTCTACGGCCACGACCGGCGCAAGGACCGCTACGTGGCCTAGCGCGGCGTCCGCGGTTCGGCCCGGGCTCGCCCCTTAGACTGGAACCGATGCCTGCGACCGTGATCGTCGGCGCCCAGTGGGGCGACGAGGGCAAGGGGAAGATCACCGACCTGCTCGCCGAGCGGGCGAACGCGGTGATCCGCTTCCAGGGGGGGAACAACGCCGGCCACACCATCGTCCGGGACGGCCAGCTGTTCAAGCTCCACCTGATCCCCTCCGGGATCCTGCACCCCAACCGGATGTGCGTGATCGGCAACGGCGTCGTCATCGACCCCAAGGTGCTCACCGAGGAGATCGACGACCTGCGCCGCCGGGGGATCGACCTGGGCGGCCTGCGGATCTCGGCCAACGCCCACCTGATCATGCCCTACCACCTCCTGCTGGACCTGGCCGGCGAGCAGAGGCTGGGACGGCTGGAGATCGGCACCACGCGCCGGGGGATCGGACCCTGCTACGCCGACAAGGCCGCGCGGCTGGGCATCCGGATGCAGGACGTGCTGGACGAGAAGATCCTCAAGAAGAAGATCACCGCCGCCCTCGAGCCCAAGCGGCTCGCGCTGCGCCCGCACGCCAAGGATCCGCGCCTGGACCTCCACGCGATGGTGGAGGACTACGTCACCTACGGCCACCGGCTCGAGCCGTACATCGCCGACACCGCCAAGCTGGTGTGGGAGCTGCTCGACCGCGGCGGCAGTGTGATCTTCGAGGGCGCCCAGGGGGCCCTGCTGGACATCGACCACGGGACGTATCCGTTCGTCACCTCCTCCAACCCGGTGGCGGGTGCCGCCTGCATCGGCAGCGGCGTGGGGCCAAAGGACATCGACGAGGTGTGGGGCGTGACCAAGGCGTACACGACCCGTGTGGGCGCGGGGCCCTTCCCCACCGAGATCGACGGCGCGCTGGCGGACGAGTTCCGCGAGCGCGGTGGCGAGTACGGGACCACCACCGGGCGCTCCCGCCGGGTGGGCTGGCTGGACCTGGTGGCCCTGCGCTATGCGGCTCGCCTGAACTCGCTCACCGCGCTGGTGGTGACCAAGCTCGACGTGCTCACCGGCCTCGAGCGGCTGTCTCTGTGCACGTCCTACCGGGGCGTGGAGGGCGCCGAGTTCGACAGCTTCCCCTATCACCAGTCCGTGCTGCACCACTCACGCGCCGAGTACGAGGAGCTGCCGGGCTGGACGGAGCCGATCGAGGACTGCCGCAGCCCCGAGGAGCTGCCCGCGGCTGCGCGCGCCTACGTGGAGCGCATCGCCGAATTCACCGGCGTGCCGGTGGTGCTGGTGGGCGTGGGGCCCGGACGCGACCAGGTGGTGTGGCTGGAGCCCCAGACCGCCCCCGCCGCTCCGCGGCGCTCCGCCCTGCCGGCCGCCTGAGCCGGAGGTCGCGGCCGGCTGCGCCGGTCCCCGCCGGGGATCAGCCCGTGGCCGGCGCGCTTGACCCGCCCGCCGGGAGAACGTGCGCCTCGCCCCGGCGCAGGGTGCGGCGGACGACCGCCATGGCCCCCAGCAGGCTTATCGCCGCCAACGTGATCTGAACCGAGAGGATCCCCTCCTCGCTCCAGTACACGTCCTCGAGCTGGAGCAGCAGCGCCGACTCGTCCAGCGTCAGCGCCCCGCCGACCCCGAACGCGATCGCCAGCCAGCGCTCGAGGGCCTCGTTCTCGGTCACCAGGGCGGCGCCGCCGGCCAGGAGGGCAATGGCGATCCCCGGCACGAAGTGATGGATGTGCCGCGGTCCGACGACCAGTTCGCGGAACGGTCCGAACTCGCCGCGCGAGCGGATCAGCCAGGTGCTGGTGCGCACCGCCCCGAACGTGACGACGAACGACCCCAGCAGGTTGAGCAGGACGTTCTCACGCATGCTGGCGGTCCGGTATCCCTCGACCGCCACCTCGACCGACTGGCGCGCCGCCTCGCCGGCCGCGGCCAGGACGTCGTCCGCCTCGGCCGGAAGCGGGGCGGAGCCCCGGCGCCAGACGCGGCCCAGCTCCCCCGCCATCGCGGCCGCCGTGGTGGTCAGCGCGAGCACCCCGATCGCTGCCGTCGTGCGGTCCAGGCGACGGCGCGCCCGGCGCCGGCGCGGCGACAGCCGCGAGACGCGCCGGCCACTCGCCCGGCCGAGGGTCACGCCGGCTCCTCCGAGAGGCGAGCCGGTACCCCCCGCGCCCGCGCCCGGGCGGGGACGTCGCGAATCACCACGGAGTCGGCCTCCACCACGGCGTCGGGCCCGACCTCGATGCCCGGGACCAGCACGGCCCGGTCGCCCACCCGGCACCCCCGCCGCAGGGTCACGCCGCTCGGGCGCTCGCCGGGCGGGTGGCGGCCCATCGTGTGGTCGTTGGCGGTGACCACGGCCTCGCCCACCGACACCCCGTCCTCGACGCGCGAACCGCCGGTCAGGTAGGAGCCCGAGCCGATCACCGCGCCGGCGCCGACCGGGACGTCGTTGTCGACCGCGGCGCCCGTGCCGATCCGGGCGTCGGGGCCGATCCGGGCGCGCTCGCGCACGTGGGCTTCCTCGCCGACCGTGGCCCGCGCGCCCAGCCGCGCCCCGGCCAGCACGACCGCGCCGGCCCCCACCGCGACGCCGTCGCCGACCTGCAACGGCGCGGGTGCCTGTCGCGGCGCGCGCGAGCGGGGCGACAGGCGCGGCGGCCTGCCCAGGACCGCGCCGGCCCCCACCGTCACCCCGTCCCCGATCACCGTGGCGTCGTGCACCACCGCCCCGGCGCCCAGCCGGACGTCCTTCCCGAGCCGCGCATCGGGCGCCACCGCCGGGGCGGCCTCCCGGTGGTCAGCGGGCTGCGGCACCCGCCTCCCGGCCCGAGGCGTCGAGTGAGCGCTGGAGCGCCTCCAGGACGCGAACCACCCGCAGGCCGCTGTGGCCATCGCTGTCGGGCGTGCGCCGGTCTCGCACGCAATCGACGAAGTGCTGGCACTCCACCTGCAGGGGCTCGATGTTCGCGATGCGCGGGCTCCAGACGTCGCCCGAGCGGGTGATGTACTCGCCGTAGCCGGTGGTGCTCTCGTCGAACCCCTTGTCGTAAACCGTGACCTTGCGCTCGAGCTCCATGTCGTCGAAGGTCGCCATCTGGCGCGAGCCCACCACCGTGAAGCGGCGCTCCTTGTGCGGGTCCAGCCAGGAGAGATGGAGGTGGGCGGACAGGCCGGAGGGGAAGCGCAGGAAGCAGAAGACCACATCCTCGACTCCGGGGCGCATGTAGCTCTCGCCCCTGGCCTCGACCTCGTGGGGCTCCTCTCCGGCGAGATGCAGGACCACCGAGACGTCGTGCGCCCCCAGGCTCCACAGCGCGTTCTCGTCGGCGCGCAGCTTGCCCAGGTTCAGGCGGTTGGAGTAGATGTAGTGGACCTCTCCCAGGCGCCCGGAGTCGGCGATCTCCTTGAGCTTTTGCACTCCGGGGTGGTACTCGAGCAGGTGCCCGGCCATCAGCACCCGGCCGAACTCCTCGGAGGCCTCCACCAGCCGCTCGGCGTCGGCCGCCGACTGGGCCAGCGGCTTCTCGACCAGGCAGTGCTTGCCCGCCTCCAGCACCCGCAGGGCCAGCGGCGCGTGGGTGGCGACCGGCGTGGCGAGCGCCACGGCGTCGAGTCCCGGGTCGGCCAGCAGCTCGTCGAGGTCGGCGGTGAACCGCGTGTCCGGCCAGCTGCCGGCCAGCCGCTCGCGGGCGGCCGGGGAGCTGTCGCAGCACCAGCTCAGCCGGCAGTCCGGCAGGCGGGCGAAGTTGCGGGCCAGGTTGGGGCCCCAGTAGCCGAGGCCGACGACGCCCACCGTGACGCCGCGCTCGCTCACAGCCGCTGCACCCGCCCGTCGTCCGACCCGCGGGTGACGCCGCGCAGGTCGAGCACGATCGGCGCCTCTCGGACCACCCGGTCGTGGTCGACCTCGGGATGGGCGGTGACGATCACCGCCAGATCGGCGCCCTGGAGGGCGTCGCCCAGGTCGGGCTCGCCGCTCAGCCCCAGCTCGGGCAGCTCGGGGACGTGCGGGTCGTGGTAGGCGACGTCCGCCCCGCGGCCGCGCAGCAGCCGGATCAGCTTGAGCCCCGGCGACTCGCGGGTGTCGGCCACGCCCGCCTTGTAGGCGACTCCGAGCACCAGGATGCGCGCGTCGCGCGTCGCCTTGCCGACCTGGTTGAGCATCTCGACCACGCGGGTGGCGCAGTAGTAGGGCTGGCTCTGGTTGATCTTCCCGGCCAGCTCGATGAACTCGGGCACGAAGTCGAACTCGCGGGCCTTCCACGACAGGTAGAACGGGTCGACGGGAAGGCAGTGACCACCCATGCCGGGGCCCGGGTCGAAGCGCATGAACCCGAAGGGCTTGGTCGACGCGGCGTCGACCACCTCCCACACGTCGATGTCCATCCGGTGGCAGAGCGCGGCGAGCTCGTTGACCAAGGCGATGTTCACCGAGCGGAAGATGTTCTCCAGCAGCTTGGACAGCTCGGCGACCTCGGGCGACCCCACGCGCACCACCTCGTCGCAGATCGTCCCGTACAGGCGCTCGGCCCGCTCGCCGCAGCTCGGCGTCAGGCCACCGACGACCTTGGGAGTGTTGCGGATGGTGTGGTCGGCGCGCCCGGGATCCACGCGCTCGGGGGAGAAGGCGACCCCGAAGTCCTCGCCGGCGCGCAGTCCGGAGCGCTCGAGGATGGGCACCAGCGTCTCGCGCGTGGTGCGCGGGTACGTGGTGGACTCGAGGACCACCAGCTGGTTGCGCCGCAGCACCGCGGCCAGCGACTCCGCGGCGGCCAGCAGCGGTCCCAGCTCCGGCTCGCGGTTGACGCTCAGCGGGGTGGGAACGCAGATCAGCACGGCGTCGGCCTCGGCCAGGGCCGCGTAGTCGGTGGTGAAGCGGAGCCGTTCGGCGGCCGCCTCGAGGCGCTGGGAGGGCACGTCGTCGATGTGCGAGCGCCGCTCGGCCAGCGCGGCGACCAGCGCCTCGTCGTTGTCCACGCCCACCACCCGCGTGCCGGCCTGCGCGAACTCGATCGCCAACGGCAGGCCGACGTACCCGAGACCGACGATCCCGACCGTCATCCGGCCGCCAGTCTAAGCGTCGGCAGGGCGGCCACCACGCGCTCGCCCGCCCGTCCGTCGCCGTACAGCAGGGGGCGTCCGTTTGGCGCAGGGCGCCCCAGCGCGGCCAGCGCCGCCTCCCGGTCGAGGTCCACGAGCACGTTCCACCCCGTGGCGATGGTCTCGGTCCATTCCGTGCGGTCGCGCAGGGTCAGGCAGCGAACGCCGGCGAGATAGGCCTCCTTCTGCACCCCGCCGGAATCGGTGAGCACGGCGTAGGCGTGGCACAGCAGCGCGGTGAAGTCGAGGTAGCCCAGGGGCGGGGCCACGCGCAGGGCGTCTCGCTCCAGCAGCCGCCCAAGCAGGCCAGCGGCCTCGAGGCGCGCCCGGGTGCGGGGGTGAAGCGGCAGGACGGCGGGCAGCGGCAGGCCGGCCACCAGATCCACCAGGGCATGCAGCCGCTCGGGGTCGTCCACGTTGCCGGCGCGGTGGGCGGTGACCAGCGCGTAGTCGCCGCTGTGCACCGAGAAGCGCTCGAGCGCCTCGGTGCGCTCACGTGCGCGTGGCTGGATTAGCTTGGCCACATCAACCATCACGTCGCCGACCAGCTCGACGCGCCCCGCCACTCCCTCGCGGCGGAGGTTCTCGACCGCCGGTTCGGAGGAGCACAGCAGCAGGGCGCTGAGGTGATCCACCAGCACGCGGTTGAGCTCCTCGGGCATCGCGTGGTCGAACGACCGCATCCCGGCCTCCACATGAGCCACCGGCACTCCGGACTGCGCGGCCACGATCCCGCCGGCCAGCGTCGAGTTGGTGTCGCCGTAGACCAGTACCGCGTCGGGTCGCACCTCGGAGACCACCGGCTCGAGCCGGGCCAGCATGCGCGACGTCTGGGAGGCGTTGGAGCCCGAGTGGACCCCGAGCTCGCGCTCGGGCGGCGGGACGTCCAGCTCCTCCACGAACACCCGTGAGAGCTCGTCGTCGTGGTGCTGGCCGGTATGGACCAGCACCTCGTCGTGCTCACGGCGCAGCGGTCGCGAGACCGCCGCGGCCTTCACGAACTGCGGGCGGTTTCCGATGATGCTTAGTACGCGCACAGCGGGGAAAAATCGGCCTTGACGTGGGACTTCTGGTGTCGAACGTACGCAGCACCGTAGCGGCCGCGGTGGGCGCCTCCCGTCATCTGCTCTGGTACTTCCGGTACCAGATCGACGGCGACGAGGTCCGCTAGGCGGGCTCGCGCGCGTCCTCTGGATCCAGCGCCGAGAGTTCCTGCTCGATCCGCTCGCGCAGGCGCCTCGCCGCCTCGGCGGTGACCGGCCCGGGGGCCGGGAGATCAGCCTCCTCGATCCCCGAGACCGGCATGACCTCGCGCACGGTCGACGCCACGAACGCCTCATCCGCCCGAGCGGCGTCCTCTCGGGTGCAGGATTCCTCGCTGACCTCCATCAGGTCGAGCAGGCGCCCGCGGGTGATCGAGCCCAGGATGTGCTCGGACAGCGGCGGCGTGCGCAGCCGTCCCTCGGTGACCCAGAAGAACGACGAGGTCGTCCCTTCCAGCACGCGTCCGTGAGGAGTGACCAGGAGCGCGTCGTCGAAGCCCCGCTCTTGGGCCAGGCGCATGGCCAGCATGTTGGCGGCGTAGGACAGCGACTTGATCCCCTCCAGCACCCGGGTCGGCGTGTAGGTCACGTAGCCGAGGCGGACGCTGGGAGGTACCGGCGGCAGGGGCTCGATCAGCGCCAGGCGCCGACCGCCGCGGGTGACGACCAGCCGCAACAGCCCGTCCACCGGCCCGGCCTCAGCCAGAAGGACCTCGACGTCGTCGCCGAGCGCCGCCACGTCGGCCGGGAGGCGGAGGTTGACGCTCGAGCCCTCCAGGCGACGGAGGTGGTCCTCCAGCGCAAAGGGTCGCCCGTCGTAGAGGCGCAGCACCTCGAACGCGCCGTCGCCGCGGAGCAGCCCCTCGTCCGTGGCCGGGATCGTGGCCTGCTCGGAGGGCCCCACGATGCCGTCGATGCAGGCCAGCGACATATGGGCCGTGTAGGACTCGAACCTACAACCTTGAGATTAAGAGTCTCCTGCTCTACCAGTTGAGCTAACGGCCCGGGCGCGGCCATGTTAGCGGCGGGGGGGCCGCCTCTCGGGCGGCTCCCGAAGGGTCAGCCCGACGCCGGCGGCGGCGTCGCTCCGGCGCCCCGGGGAGCCCCGAAACCGTGCTGGCGCTTGGCGTTGGCCACCTGGGCCCGCACCGCCGCGCGCTGAGCGGGCGGGGTGAGCGCGACCGCCCGGCGGCCGGCCAGGTCGCCCTTGCGCGTCTGCCCGGCGGCGTACGCGTAGAGCGCGAGCTGGAAGTACGTCTGAGGGCTCGGCTGGGCGTCGGCCACGATCTCCGCGGTTTGCACCCCCTGGGATGGCCGGTTCAAGCCGGCCGGCCCGTACGCCTGGACCATCAGGCGGGCCACGTCCACGTCCGGGTGCCGCGGGTCGAGGGTCAGGTAGCGCTCCCAGGCCTGGGCGGCGCCGGCCAGCCGGCCCCGGCCCTTGGAGGTGAACGTGGACGTGCGCTGGTCGTAGTTCTCGCCCTGGCCGGCGAGCTGGAAGCGGGTCCGGGTCAGCAGCGCCCACCCGGCCGCGTCGTCGGGGTTGGCGCGAACCCGGCGCACGGCTTGGCGCTCTAGTCCGGTCAGGGCATCGCTGCCGCTGGACTGCTGGTCGCCGCGGTCGGTGACCCCGATCGCGTCCAGCAGGCCGCCGGACACGCTGCCACCAATGCCGAACAGGACGAGCCCGCCGCCCATCAGCACCGCGAGCGTGATGTAGATGCCCTGCACTGTGCGGCGCCGGCCGCGGCCTCTCAGGTCAAACAGCATCGGAGGAGAGATCGTCGGGGCGGAGCTCGGCCTCACGGCGCGCCCGGACCCGCTCGAGCCAAGACGCCAGCAGGATACTCAGCTCGTACAGCGCGATCAGGGGCACCATCTCCAGCAGGGTGGTGACCGGGTCGGTGCCCGGAAGCAGCATGGCCACCACGGCGATCAACACGATCGCGTAGCGGCGGGTGCGGCGCAGCGACGCCGGGGTGACGATCCCGAGTCGGGTGAGGGCCAGCACGGCAACCGGGATCTGGAACAGGATCCCCAAGGCTGCCAGGGTCAGGGCGACGAACGAGTAGTACGGACGGGCCTGGAGCAGCACGTCGAACGAGTCGGAGTTGAACGTCTGCAGGAAGTGGATCGCGGGTGGGAGCACCACGAAGTAGCCGAATGCGACTCCGGTCACGAACAGGAGGGGCACCAGGAGCATGAGCGGGAGGGCCACCCGCTGCTCGGTGCGATTGAACGCCGGGAGCACGAACGCGTACGCCTGGTAGAGGATGACCGGCAGGGCGAGCAGCAGCGCGAAGTAGGCGGAGATCGTCAGGGTGGTGGCCAGGGGCTCTCCCACTCCCAGCGTCACGGGCTGGCGACCCGCCGTGCTCGTCGGCAGAGCCCTGGCCGCAGCGGCGTACGAGCGCGCCGCCTGGCGCAGTGCCAGCCGATCGGCCGGAGTGCGCACGGCCTCTGAGCGGGCCAGCCGCGCGAGCGCCACGCCCCCGCTCTCCAGCGCCCGGCGCAGGGCCAGCTGTGAGCCCGCCTCCTGGGAGAGCGGACCGCTCGCTCGGGCGCCGGCGGCCTGCTGAGCGGGCCGGTTGACGATCTGCAGCAGGGCGTGGTTCTGCCACAGGGCGATCCCGAAGGCGGCCGTGAAGGCCAGCGCCGAGATGATCAGCCGGCTGCGCAGCTCATCGAGGTGCTCGGTGAGCGAAAGCCGGTCGTCGTGACCGATCGGACGCAGCGCCGTCGCCATGGGAGGTCGGGCTATTTCCGGACGACCCGCTCGCCCTCGGGCGAGCCGGGCGCTGTGCTCGCGCCCTCGGGCGTCCCGGACGCTGTGCTCGCGCCCTCGGGCGTCGCGGGTCGCGGCGGGCCCTCGGGCGTCGAGACTCGCGACGGGCCGGCGGGCAGCTCGGCGGGCTCCTCGTCGTCGCCGCCGCGGCCCCTCCGGGAGGTGATCGAGTCCTTGAACTCGCGTATCCCCTGACCCAGCGCCCGGCCGGCGGCGGGCAGGCGCTTGGGTCCGAAGATCAGCAGGATGATCCCCAGGACGACGAGGAGCTCGAGCGGGCCAATTGAGCCGACGAAGGGCATCGCGATGTGCCTCCAGGCTGTCGCGAACAGCCTAGCGGGTCGACCGCCGCCGCCGGCCGCAGTGGACGCTTGGCGATGAGCCAGGGGGTCGAAGTCAAGTTTCTCGGCGCACGGCCGATGATGGTTCTAGAGTGTCCGACGCCAACGACAATTCGTCCTCGATCAGGCGGATCGTCCTGTCCAGCGGCCGGGAGAAGATAGAGGTCGTCCTCTCGGACGAGCCGACCGACGAGCGCGAGGCGCGCCCGGCTCCCGGGGGTCTCCACGTCTGCCGGTGGTGCGAGTCGCCTCTGGTCCATCCGACCTCCTGGCAGGAGGTCGACGGCGGCCGTTGGCACCTGCGCCTGCGCTGCCCCGACTGCGAGCGGGCCTCTGAGGGAGTCTTCGTACGCGCCGAGGTGGAGCGCTTCGACGACGAGCTGACTCGCGGCGGCCTGGCGCTGGCGCGAGACCTCCGCAAGCTGGCGCACGCCAACATGGAGGAGGAATGCGAGCGGTTCATCGCCGCCCTCCACGCCGAAGACATCCTGCCGATCGACTTCTGAGCCGTGCCGGCCGCGCTCAGGCGTAGCGATCCACCACGCCGTCGGCGATCAGCTGCAGCGCCTGCAGCTGCGCCGCCGGCAGCGGGGGGAGCGTCGCCCGCGCCTCGGCCACCATCTCGAGCGCCAGGCGCCTGGCGTCCTCCAGCGCGCCCGTGGCCTCGATCGCGTCGCACACGGCCTCGGCCCGGTCCGCGGCGGCGATCTCCCGCAGATCCAGCCGCGCGACGTCATCCGAGCGCTGGCGCGCCAGGATCAGCGGCAGCGTGACCGTGCCGTCGAGCAGGTCGGCGCCGCGCCGCTTGCCGGTGCGCTCGGGCGGGCCCGAGACGTCCAGCACGTCATCGAGCACCTGGAAGGCCAGGCCGATGCCGCGGCCGAAGGCCGCCAGCTCCCGGACCCTGGCGCCGTCGGCGCGGCCCTCCAGGGCGCCGAGCCGGCAGGCCGCCTCGAACAGCGCGGCGGTCTTGAGCTCGCACCGGCGCAGGTAGCGCTCCACGGTGACCTCCGGGTCGAAGGCGTCGGCTCGCTGGAGCAGCTCGCCGCCGGCCAGCGCGGTGGACGCCGCCGACAGCGCGCGCACCTCGTCGCGGCGCCGGTTCAGCGCCAGCTCGGCGAACGCGCGCGAGAACAGCAGGTCGCCGGTCGCGGTGGCCATGGCACGCCCGGCCGAGGCGACGACAGTGGAGCGCCCGCGCCGCAGGTCCGCCGCGTCCAACACGTCGTCGTGGACCAGCGTGGCGGAGTGGACCAGCTCGACGGCGGCCGCCGCCCGCACCAGTCCCTGTCCGTCGTCCCCATGATCGCCCGCCGCGACGAACACGACCAGAGGCCGGAGCCGCTTGCCCCCGGCGGCGATGGTGTCTCCGGCGTGACCGGCCAGGACCTCGCCGTGGCCGGCGGCGAGCTCGGCCAGGCGTTGCTCCAGGGCCGCCATGAGGCCGCGGATGTGGGCGCCGGCGGCGTCCACGACCGCCTCCACCGCCGGCGCGACCGCGCTCACGTCGAGACCTCTCCCACGTGGATGGCGATGATGCCGCCGGCGGTCACGATCCACCTTACGCGTTCCAGGCCGCATTGCCTCATGGCTGCGGCCAGGTCCCGGGGCCCGGGAAACCGTCTCACCGAGCTGGGCAGGTAGGTGTACGCGTCGTGGTCACCCGCCATGCGGCCGAGTGCCGGCACCAGGCGGTCGAACCACAACCGGTAGAACCACGAGAGCGGCGGCCTCTGCGGAGTGGTGATCTCGAGGATCACCACGCGGCCGCCTGGACGCACCACGCGGGCCATCTCGGCCAGCCCGCGGTGCAGGTCGGCGAAGTTGCGGGCGCCGAAGCCGGCCGTCGCCGCGTCGAAGCAGGCGCCCGGATAGGGAAGCGACATCGCATTGCCCCACTCGAACGAGACCTCGGCGCCCGGCACCGGGTCGGCGGACGACTTTGCCCGCGCCCGGTCGAGCATCGCCTCGGAGAAGTCCGACCCCACCACCCGGCCGCCCGGGGCGACCCGCCTGGCCAGCTCGGCGGCGAGGTCGCCAGTCCCGGTGGCCACGTCCAGCGCGCTGCCGCCCGGCTCGAGCGCCGCCAGGTCGGCGGCCCGGCGGCGCCACTCGCGGTCCAGCCCGGCCGTCATCACCGCGTTCATGCGGTCGTAGACGCCGGCGATCCGGTCGAACATGGCGCGCACCTGACGCTCCTCGAGCACGCCGGCGGACGGGTGGGCGCCGGGAGACACCGGCTCGCGCACGGCGGCGGGGGTCATCGCTGACGCTCCGCTACTTGAGGGTCGAGAGGAAGTGGACGAGGGCGTTGAACTTCTGGGGCGGAAGGTCCTTGAACGAGGGCATCGGCGCGGTGGGGTTCTGGAGCGTCCGCGCGATCGCCTCCTTGGGGAGCCGCTGGGCGATCTTGGTGAGGTTGGGCCCGGGGCCGTCGTTGCCGTTCTCGCCGAACTTGTGACAGGCCAGGCAGCCGGACTGCGCTGCCACCTTCTTGCCGGCGTTGAACTGGGCCAGGGCGGCGCCCTTGACGTCCGACGGCGGCTTGGCCTCGATCTGGGTCGGTGAGCCCGCGATGGCGCCGGTGTACGTGAGGTAGGCCATGGCCACGATCGTGAAGATCCCGGCCATGGTGGCGATCGGGCGCCGCTCCGGGCGCCGCTCCGGGCTGCGGTCGTAGAACGGCAGCAGGATCAGCAGGATCAGGCACAGCGTGGGAATCCCGATGGCGGCCAGCGGGACCAGCTCGCGCGGCTTGATCACGCGCAGCAGCTCGAAGAGGAAGAAGAAGTACCACTCGGGTCGGGGGACGTAGGTGGTGGTGGTCGGATCGGCCTTGGGGCCCAGCTCGGCGCCCAAGACGATCGCCATGGCGATGATCGTGATCATCACCACGACGGCCATGGCGGAGTCCTTGGCCACCGCGTAGGGGAAGAACGGCTTGCCCTGGGCCTTCAGGAGGCTGTAGTCCCGGAGGTACTGCTCCTTCTCGCTCTGGTTCACCCGACCTCCTGCCGGCGCAGGTCCTCGGGCGTCTCGGCCTTGAGCCACGGCGGGGCGGTCGTCCCCAGCTTGGCCACCAGGTAGAGATGCGCCCCGATCAGCGCGGCGATCGCGCCGGGGACCAGCAGCATGTGGACCGAGTAGAACCGCGACAGGGTGGTGGCGCTGAACTCCGGGCCCGCACGCAGGAAGTCGGCCAGGAACGGCCCCAGGATGGGCGCGGTGCCGTTGAGGTTCACCGCCACTATCGTGGCCCAGTAGGACCGCTGGTCGAAGGGCAGCAGGTACCCGGTCAGCGACATCATCATGGTGAGGACGAGCAGCACCACGCCGATCACCCAGTTGAGCTCACGGGGGTACTTGTAGGCGCCGAAGAAGAACGTCCGCGCCATGTGCAGGAAGATCAGCACCATCATCGCGGTGGCTCCCCACTTGTGCATGCCGCGTACGAACTCGCCCAGGAACACGTCGTTGGTGAGGTGGCGGGCGGACTCGTAGGCCCGGGTGGGCGATGGGTCGTAGTACATGGCCAGGAAGACCCCGGTGACCGCCTGCGACAGGAAGGCGAACATCGTCGCCGAGCCGAGGGTGTAAAACCAGTTGGTCCCCTTGGGGACCTTGCGGAACATCATCCAGCGCAGGCTTCCCGACAGGGAGGTGCGCTCGTCCACCCAGTCCACGACGCTGATCCCGGCCTCCTTGCCGGCGGTCACCGCGGTATGGCGCGACGAGACCTGCCCGTTTGCGCCGTTGCCGTCCCCGGGGCGCCTCGGCCTGGGGTTGAGCGCCCTGGGCATGGGCGGCCTGGGCAGCTTGAGGTTCATCCCGAACCCTTAACGCCCGGCGGGGCGGACGGGGTCGAGAACCGCCCCGGATAGGCGTACTGGCCGATGCCGTCCACCGCCTCGCCGGGATCGCGGGGTGAGAAGCGGCGCAGGTGGGAGTTGACGCTGTACCGGGGCCCGATCTCCACGCGGCCGCCGCGCACCCGGGTGTAGAAGCGGTCGAGCGGGCGCACCGGAGGCCCTCCCGCCACCTTGCCCTGGAAGTCGTAGACGCCGCCGTGGCAGGGGCAGACGAAGCGCGTCGAGGCCTCGATGTAGCGAACCGGGCACCCCAGGTGGGCGCAGCGGGTGGAGATGGCCACGTAGGCGTCGTAGCGGTCCTTGGGCGGGCCGTCGATCGAGGGGTTGTGCTTGCGCAGGTAAACGGTGCTCTTGCCCGCCTCGCCGATCCCCGGCGTCACCGTGACCACCCGGGGTACGTAGGTGGTGTCGGGAAACTCGCCCACCGCGCCGACGTCCTCCCAGCGCGCCTCGCCGCGGTCGAACACCGGTCCCAGCGCGAAGCCCAGCGCCGGCAGCGCGAAGGCGGCGACCGCGATTCCCCCGAGGGCCTGGGCGCTTCCGGTCATGAAGCGCCGGCGGGTCACCGTCTCGCCCTCGAACGCGCCCGGGATGTTCCGGTTTGCGGTGTAGGGAGACTGTGGTTCGGGGCGGGTATCGGGCACGGCTAGGTGGGGAGAGCAGTCGAATTCAATGGGCCCGGAAGGGTACCGTCAACATGGCGACGGTCGGCACAAGCGGCCCTCGCGCAGGCCGAGATTAGGCTTTTCGCGGCCGGCGCTCGCGGGCCGCGCGGGCGGCCGAGCCGAGGGCCTGCGCGGCTCCCGGTCGCCCCTCCCGGACCATTGCCTTGGCCCGGTGGTGGGCCTCGCCGCCGCCCCAGCCGACCGCGACCGCGCCCGCCTCCCAGACCGCCTCGGCCAGATCCCGGTCGCCCGCCGCCTGGGCCTGCGCGGCCAGCGAGATGACGTCGGCGAGCTCCGCCACCGCCTCCAGGTCGCCCAGGTGGGCCAGGCGCGACAGGCCCAGCGCGTACAGCTGGTCGCCTAGCAGGAGCGCCAGGTTGGGGTCGCCGGGATGTACCAGCGCACCCGCCTGCTCGTAGTGCAGCCGGTAGCCCTCGTGGATCATGTCGATCAGCAGTTCGTACTCGGCTCGCCGTCCGTCCACCCGCGGCCCGGCGGCCGCCAGCCTCGCCGGGCCGTCGGGCGCGTCGTCGGCGGGCTCCCGCACGACGGCCGCGAGCAGGGGGCCCTGGTCGAGTAGCTCGCGGTACAGCCGCCGCAGCCCGTCCGCCGGCGCCGCGCTCATGGCACCCGCTCGAACGCCGCGGCCGCGGCCGCGGCCGTGCGCTCGACATCCGCGTCGGTGTGCGCTAGCGACGGAAACCAGGCCTCGAACTGCGACGGCGGCGGATAGACGCCGTGCTTGAGCAGCGCCCGGCACCAGGCGGCATGGGCCGCCAGATCGCACTCCCGCGCCCCAGCGTAGTCGCGAACCGGGTCCGGGCTGAAGAAGACCGTGAGCAGCCCCGGGGCGCTCTGGACCTGGACCGGGCGGTCGCCGGCCGCGGCCCGGAGGGCGTCGGCCAGAGCCTGGGTGAGCTGACCGAGCCGGATGTAAGCGTCGTCGTCGAGCAGGGACAGGGCCACGATGCCGGCGGCCGCCGCCACCGGATTCCCGGACAGCGTCCCCGCCTGGTAGACGTCGCCGGCCGGCGCGATTCGCTCCATCAGCTCGCGGCGGCCGCCGAACGCCGCGCCGGGAAGGCCGCCGCCGATGATCTTGCCCATGACGGTCAGGTCGGGCCGCACGCCGGCCAGCTCCTGCGCGCCGCCCCGCGCCACCCGGAAGCCCGAGATCACCTCATCGAAGATCAGCAGGCAGCCGTTGGCGTCGGCCGCCGCCCGCAACGACTCCAGGAACCCCGGCTCGGGCGGGACCAGGCCCATGTTGGCCGGGTAGGGCTCGGCCAGGATCGCCGCCAGGTCGTGCTCGTCCACCGCCGCCTCCAGCGCCGCCCGGTCGTTCCAGGGGATCACCACGGTCTGGGCCGCGACCTGGGCCGGAACGCCGGGGCTGGCGGGTATCCCCTGCGTGGCCAGGCCCGAGCCCGCCGCCGCCAGCAGCCCGTCGACATGGCCGTGATAGGCGCCGGCGAACCTGAGCACCAGGTCGCGGCCGGTCACCGCGCGGGCCAGCCGGACCGCGCTCATCGCGGCCTCCGTCCCCGATGAGGTCATGCGCACCATCTCCACCCCCGGCACGCGCTGTACCAGCTCGGCGGCCAGCTCCACCTCGACCGCGGTCGGGGCCCCGAAGCTGGTCCCCCGCTCGGCGGCGGCCTGGATCGCGGCGACCACCGCGGCCGGCGCGTGGCCGTGGACCAGCGGCCCCCAGGAGCACACCCAGTCCAGGTAGCGGTTGCCGTCCACGTCGACGATCTCCGCTCCCTCCCCCCGCTCGATGAACAGCGGGTCGCGGCCGATCGAGCGCATGGCCCGGACCGGCGAGTTGACGCCCCCGGGCAGCAGGCCGACGGCGCGCGCGTACAGCCGCTTTGAACCGGCGTCGGTCAGCGGCATGGTCATGGCCGCTAGCTTCCCGGATCGGGCGCCGCTGCGCCGTCCGGCTCGCCCCCGCCCGACTGTCAGGCCCGGCGGGCCGTCCGCGCCTCAGGCGTGCTCGCGCTCCCAGCGCCGGAAGTCGTCGGTGAAATACAGGAGGCGGACCTTCTTGTACTCGGTCGAGGAGTACAGCGTCGCCCTCTCCTGGATCCCGGTTCCCTCGGCGATCGAGTCCAAGACCGCGTCGCACTCCTCCTGGGAGCGGCCGTGGGCCATGGTGAAGATCGAGTACGGCCAGTCGCGATAGGTCGGGCGCTGGTAGCAGTGCGAGATGCCGCGGAAGGCGGCCATTTGGGGGCCCAGCTCGGCGATGCGCTCGTCGGGCACGTTCCACACCCCCATGCCGTTGGCCGAGAACCCGGCACGGCGGTGGTAGAGGATCCCGGCCACGCGGCGCAGCAGGCCGCGCTCGCGCATGCCGGTCATGTGGTCCAGCAGGCGTTCGACCGGCACCCCGAGCTGCGCGGCGGCCGGCGCGTAGGGCTCCGGCGCCACCGGCAGGTCGCCCTGCGTGGCCCGGATGACCGCCACGTCGAAGTCGTCGAAGGGCTGCTTCTCCAGCTCAGCCGGTTCCTGAGCCACCCCCGCCGAGGCCAACGCCTCGGTGCCGCCCTCCATCTCGAGGTCCATCCGGATCTTGAACAGCTTGAGGGTGGGCAGCTGGCGCACCGACTCGGCGCCGGTGAGGTCCCGCAGGAGGTCGAGCGTCCCGTCCAGCCCCAGGCGCGAGTCCTCCTCGACCGCGATCGTGAACCACAGGTTGAACTCGTGGTTGCGCAGGTAGTTGTGCGACACACCCGGGTGCGAGTTGATGACCTGCGCCGCCCGGTGCGGGTACTCGGGGTCCACCTTGGCCGCGACCAGCATCGAGCGGTAGCCGAGGGCCCGCGTGTCGTAGATCGGCGTGACCTGGCGGATGATGCGCTCGTCGATCAGGCGCGATATCCGCCTGAGCGCCTCGTCCTCGTCGATGCCCGCGTCGGCCGCGATCCCGGCGTACGGCCGCGGCTGGAGCGGGAACCGGCTCTGGACGAGGTTGAGCAGCCGGCGGTCCAGGTCGTCCAGGGCGACCGCCGCCCCGCCGCGCCGCGAGCGGATCTTGGCAACCGGCGCTTGGCCGCGGGCGCTCACCCGGCGCGCCGCCTCAGACCCGGGCCAGCCAGGACGCGACGTCCTTGGCGTGATAGGTGACGATGATGTCGGCGCCCGCGCGCCTGATCCCGGTGAGCGCCTCGAGCACCGCCGCCCGCTCGTCGAGGTGCCCCGCGGCGGCGGCCGCCTTGACCATGGCGTACTCCCCGCTCACGTTGTAGGCCGCCACCGGCAGGCGGACCGCGTCGCGGACGCGGGCGATGACGTCGAGGTACGGCAGCGCCGGCTTTACCATGACCATGTCGGCGCCCTCCTGCGCGTCCAGCAGCGCCTCGCGCACCGCCTCGCGGGCGTTGGGCGGGTCCATCTGGTACGAGCGCCGATCGCCGAACGCCGGCGCCGAGTCGGCCGCCTCGCGGAACGGCCCGTAGAACGCCGACGCGAACTTGGCCGAGTAGGCGATGATCGGGGTGTCGCTGAGCCCGTCCGCGTCCAGCTCGGCGCGGATCGTTCCCACCCGGCCGTCCATCATGTCGCTGGGCGCCACCGCGTCGGCCCCGGCGTGGGCCTGCGAGACCGCCGTGCGGGCCAGCAGCTCGACGCTGGCGTCATTGTCGACGCTGCCGTCCTCGCGCAGGCGGCCGCAGTGGCCGTGGTCGGTGTACTCGCACAGGCAGACGTCGGTGATCACCAGCAGCTCGGGGCGGGCCTCCTTGATGGCCCGGGTGGCGAGCTGCGCCACCCCCTCGTCGTCCCAGGCGCCGGACCCGTCGGCGTCCTTGGCGGCGGGGATCCCGAACAGCAGGACCGCCGGGATGCCGAGTTCGGCGGCCTCGGCCGCCTCCTCGACCGCCGCCGAGATCGACAGGCGGCTGATGCCCGGCATGGAGTCGATCGGCTGGCGCCCCTCGGCCCCCAGCGCCACGAACATCGGGTAGACCAGCCGGCGCACGTCGAGCTCGGTCTCCCGCACCAGCTCGCGCAGGACCCCGGACTTGCGCAGGCGCCGGAGGCGCGTTTGCGGAAAGGCCATCGAGGGTGAGGATACTTGGGGCCGGCTGCCCGGCCGGCGTCATCCGGCTCCGGGCGCGGTGGCGGGTCGTGGCCGGGTCACGACGATCTGGACCACCGCCAGGACCAGCACCGCCGCGGTCAGGAGCCGCTCGCTCTCGGGGATGGGGTGGAAGAAGGCGTAGATCTGGATCGCGATCGCGACGATCTGGGCGGCGACCGGCAGGATGATCGCGCGCCAGCCCACCACGGGCGGAAGCTCGACGGGTCGCTCGCTCGGCTGCCAGGCGGCGAACGCGATCATCACCGCGCCGGCCGACCACAGGAAGTCGTACTTCCCCCCCGTGTAGGTGCGGGCGGCCGCCTGCACCGAGTACACCGCGTCCCCGAGCGCCGTCACCAGCAGCCCGAGACCGAGCAGGATCCACGTCCGGCCCGGCCGCCACGCCGTGAGCGGAAGCAGGCCGACCACGGCCCCGATTAAGAGGAGGTCGGCGAGCGGATAGGCGAAGTTGAGCAGCTGGGGAAGGCCGCGCTGGACCGCCTGGCGGGCGGCCGGCTCGAGCACCAGGCTGACGCCGGGGATGGCGACCAGCACCACGATCGCCAGGCCGTCGATCCACCGGTGCAGCTCGAACCGGGGGATCCGATCGAGGACCAGCAGGACCAGGCCCGCGATCGCGAACGGGTACCAGAGGATCCAGAAGATGTCGGCCGGGCTGGGCAGCGGGATCGAGCTGGTGTAGACGAAGCTGGCGATCGCCTCGCCCGTGCCGAACCAGGTCAGCGCCAACCCGAAGCACACCCAGGCGCGTCCGCGCCGGCCCTGGGTGGCGCCGCGCACCAGGCACACCGCGCCTGAGGCGAACACCAGGGCGACGTGCACCCAGGTGGAGAAGAACTCGTTGATCGCCGAGTCGGGCGAGGTGACGACGTCGACGGCGATCTCGCCGGCCAGCAGAGCCAGCAGCAGCGCCCCGACGACCCGACGCGCCGGGGACATCAGCTCGCGAACCTGCGCATGGACAGCCGGGCGATCACCGCGAACGCGACGGTCAGCGCCAGCAGGTGGAGCACCGGCAGGGCGATTCCGCCCGCCTGGTTGAGGGCGCCGTCCAGCGCTTGGAGAGCCGGCTTGAACGGGAACAGGGCGCAGATCACGCGGATTACGGCGTAGAGACCCGACGACACCGCACCGCTGGGCACGAGGGCCAGGAAGGCGACCGGCAGCGAGAGCAGGAAGGCCAACAGCGACGCGGCTCGCACCTCGCGCGCCAGGCCACCGATCGCCACGCCCAGCGCCGCGAAGGACACCGCCCCGGCTGCGAGGGCCACCACCCACTGGGGGAAGCGGCTCCACTGCAGCCCCACGAGCAGCGCGATGCCGCACAGCATCACCAGCGCCACCAGGAACGCGCACGCCGCGGCCAGGCCGATCTTCTCGACCAGTAGGCCGGCGCGCGAGACCAGGCCGCGCACCAGCCGGGTGAAGGCCCCCTCCTCGCGCTCCAGCGCCAGCATCCCCGAGGCCAGCAGGACCGTCACGAACATGAGCGACACGGCCACGGCCACGGCCACCGCGAACGAGCTCAGGGGCGTGGTGGCCCCCTTGAGCGCGATCCGCCTGACCTGGACCGGCTGCGCGACGGTGGTGAGGACGTCGTTGGCCAGGTTCAGGTTGCTGACCGCCAGCCCGGCGAAGTCCCTGACCTGGATGAGCGGCGGGCGCTGGCGGGCGCCCGCCGGCAGCGTCTTCAGCGTGGCGGCGAGGATCGCCTCGGTCCGGCGCAGGCCCAGGATGTGGAGCGTGCGGCCGAGCAGCTCGAAGTCGCCGCCGTCCAGCAGCAGCCGGATGTCCTGGACGGCGATGTCCTTGAACTTGTCCGACAGGGCCGCGTTGGCGTCGGCCAGGCGCGAGTTGATGATCTGCTCGACGAAGCGGCCCTTCACCGGGTCCTCGTTGTTGTAGACGACCTCCACCTGGGCGCTCTGCAGCCCGGTGGACAGCTTCTGGGTGATGTCGGAGGGGATGACCAGGGCCGCGAGGACCTCGCCGGACCTCACCTTGCGGATCGCCGCTTCGCGGCTGTGCACCCGCACCGGCTGAATCGACCTGAACAGCTCGCTGGCATAGCGCGACGCGTCGACCTTCTCGCCTCCCAGGCTGATGGTGTTCTGGCCGGGGGGGACGAGGTTGACGAACGCGACCTTGGGCTTGTCCGGGCCCCGGGAGAGCGCGAACCCGATCAGCAGCGAGACCAGGACCGGGTAGAGCACCAGCAGCGCCACCAGCAGCGGGGAACGGCGCAGGATCTGGAGGTCCTTGAGCAGCAGCCAGCGCATCCGCGACGGCTCAGTGTCCCCGCGCGTGCAGAAAGCGGACGAAGGCTTCCTCGAAGCCCAGATCCGAGCCGCCGACCTCCAGCTCCAGCGCGCGCGGCGTGCCGGTGAACAGAAGCTCGCCGTCGGCCAGCACCAGCACCCGGTCGGCGTGGCGCTCGGCCTCCTGGACGTTGTGGGTCGAGTAGACCACGGTCGTACCCCGCGCCCGGCGCTGGGCGATGAACTCCCACAGGCGCTCGCGCTGCCGGGGATCCAGCGCCGAGGAGGGCTCGTCGGCGAGCAGCACCGGCGGGTCCGCCAGCAGCCCGATGGCCACGTTGACCCGTTGCCGGTTGCCGCCCGAGAGCGTCGACAGCTCGTCGTCGGCGCGATCGGCCAGCCCGGTCTGCTCGAGCATCTGCCCCACCACGCCCTCCGGGTCGCCGACGCGCTCGAGCCGCGCGAACAGGCGCAGGTTCTCGGCGACCGAGAGCTTGGAGTAGACGCCGGCGTGCTGGGGAACCCAGCCCACCCCGTCGAGCCCCTCGACCTGCCCGTCGTCCGGCGATTGGATGCCGGCCAGGATCGACAGCAGGGTGGTCTTGCCAGCGCCGTTGGGACCGATCACCGCGACCAGCTCGCCGGACCGGACCTCGAAGGTCACGTCGCGCAGCGCGGCCCGCTCGGCGTAGCGCTTGCCCAGTCCGCGGGCCGCCAGGGCGAGGGCCCGGACGGGGGCGGGGGACGTTTGCTCGGACGGCGGGGCGGGTTCGGCTTCCGCGCGAGCCATCGTGCGGAGGCTACCCGCCGGCGGCGACCGCCGGCCGCAGCGGCGCGCCGCAGGTGCGGCAGAAGGCGTCGCCCGGGGCGGGCGCCGCTCCACACTGCTCGCACGGCGCAGCCGGTGGGCCCTCCGGCAGGTGACCGCCGTCCGCGACCAGGAGGGCCGCATCGGTCCGGCTCCATGGCTCGAGCACGAGGTGGCGTCGCAGGTAGAGCAGCGTTTCGCGGGCCACCGCGATCAACGGGAGGGCGATGAAGGCTCCGAGGAGCCCGTAGAGCTCGGCCCCCAACAGCAGCGCGAAGATGACCAGCAGCGGGTTGATCCGCAGCGAGTGGCCGAACACCTGGGGGGCGACGACGTGCCCCTCCAGCTGCTGGATGCCGATGAACAGCAGCACCACCCACACCGCGGTGAGCGGGTCCTGGAACAGCGCCACCAGGACCGGGGGGAGCGCCCCCAGCGTCGGCCCGACATACGGGACCAGCTCCATGAGGCCGAAGAAGATCCCGAAGAACAGGGCATAGCGCTGGCCGTCGGGGAAGATCCCGACCGCGCCGAAGATCCACAGCGCGATCCCCACGCTGAGGCCCATGATCACCGAGAACAGCAGCTGCCCGCGCACGTAGCCGGACACCGCCTTCTGAGCGCGCAGCGCATAGTCGTCCTCGGGTGAACCGTCGCCGGGTGGCATGACCTCGCGCACCACCCTGCCGATTCGCGGCGCGTACAGGAGCATGTAGACCGAGATGACGATCACCAGCACCAGGCCGAGGCCGGTCTCGACCACCCGGGTCACCAGGTCCTGGCCCAGTGCGATGAGGCTGCCCGAGCCGCTGAGCACCTTGCGCTGCAGCGTGGTCAGGGCCGTCTCCCCCTGGCGCTTGACCTGGATCCCGATCCCTTGGGCATCGAGCCAGCCCTGGGCCGACGCCAGCGAGCGGTTCGCCGAGTTGACCAGGCCCGGGACGTCCCGCTGGAGCGATCTCACCTGTTCGCTGACCGGGTTGACCAGCAGGGCGACCGCCCCGGCGACCGCCACGAAGAAGCCGATGTACACGGCGGCCACCGCGAGTCCCCGCGGCACGTGCAGCCGGCGCTGGCCCAGGGGGCGCTGGACCAGCTTGACCAGGGGGTTGAGGATCAGCGCGATGACCGTGGCCACCAGGAAGATGAGCAGCGCCGTACCCGCGGCCCGCGCCAGGCTCCACAGCGCCAGGGCGCCGAGCAGGACCGCGACCAGCTGGATCCAGCGCGGCACGACCATCGGCTCGGCCCGAGCCGGCGGTGGAGGCAGCTCCGCCTCCGGCGGCCCCAGATGCTCCTGGGGCCCGGACTCGTCGGGATCCGGGTCCAGCCTCGACGACGGCTCGTCGGTCAGGCGCTGTTCCTCGGGTTGGCCCACGTGGCTGACATCGGCGTCGACTGACTCCAGGGTAGGGGATACCTGATGGACCGGAGCCCAGCATGAGGCTCCTGTTCGTCGGCGACGTCGTCGGCGGCATCGGCCGGCGCAGCCTGCGGGCGCTTCTGCCCGAGCTTCGGGAGCGCCACCAGCCCGACTTCGTCGTGGTCAACGGCGAGAACGCGGCCGGCGGCGTGGGGATCACCCCGCGAGTGGCTGAGGAGCTCTTCGGTCTCGGCGCCGATGCGCTCACGCTGGGCAACCACGCCTACCGCCACCGCGAGGTCTACCGCTACCTGGATGAGGAGCCGCGGATCGTGCGGCCCGCGAATTACCTGCGCAGCCAGCCCGGGCGGGGAAGCTGTGTGGTCGAGCGCGATGGGGTCCGCCTCGGCGTGGTGAACCTGAGCGGCAACCTGTTCATGCAGGCCGGGCGCCCGGCGTTCGTGGAGATCGACTCGGTGCTCAGCGGGCTGGAGGGAAAGGTGGACCACCTGGTGGTCGACATGCACGCCGAGGCCACCAGCGAGAAGGTGGGCATGGGTTGGCACCTGGACGGTCGGGTGACCGCCGTCGTCGGGACCCACACCCACGTCCCCACCGCCGACGCCCGGGTGCTTCCGGGAGGGACCGCGTACATCACCGACGTGGGCATGACCGGGCCGCGGGGCGGCGTCATCGGGGTCAAGCGCGAGCAGGCGCTCGAGGCGTTGAGCCGCCAGATGCCCGTCCACTTCGAGACGGCGGAGGAGGATCCCTGGCTGATGGCGGTGCTGATCACCGCCACCGAGCCCATGCGCGCGGAGTCGATCGAGCCGATCCTGCTCCCCGCCCCGGGCGTGCGCTGACCCTACGCCGCGGCGACGGCCTCCTGCGGCCGCCCGCGCGCGGGCGGCGGGGCGGGCGGCGGGGCGCCTGCGCCGGCCAGCACCACCACCATGACCAGCGGAAAGAACCACACGATGTAGAGGTAGAACCAATGCGTGACGCCGATCTGGACGGCGATGAGCACCGCGGCCGCCAACGCGGCCAGGCTCACCACGTCGCGCCGCCGGGGCACGAACGCCACCACGACGGCCAGGGCCATGGCCGCCAGCTGGACGGCGATCTGCACGCCGTGCAGCCCTCCGACCAGCCCCCACAGCGAGAACGGGGAGTCGCGGTCCGCCTGGTAGGCCACCGCCCGCTGCCAGAACTGGCCGGCTGACCCCTCGAGCATCACCGGGACGAACGCCACCGCGGCGGCGGCCAGGAAGCCGGCGCTGAACCGCGCCAGCGAGCGAATCCGGCCGCCGCGCGCACCGGCGCCGGCCGGCCGGTAGAGGGCGAACAGGGGCGCCAGCGCGAGCGGGGCGAACTTGGTGGCGGCCGCCATGGCCACCGCGGCGCCGCGGGCCGCCGGGCGTCCGGCCGCCAGCAGGGCGGCCGTGACCAGCGCGGCCACCAGCGAGTCGTTGCTGTTGGAGTTCGACGCGAACAGCGTGAACGGGTATGCGGCCCAGGCATAGGCCAGCGCGATGCCCAGCGTCGGACCCCGGATGCGAACGCCGGTCAGGAAGAGGAGCAGGATGGTCAGCAGGTCGAAGCCCACCGCCGCACCGTGCGCCGCGGGCAGGTCGTCCCAGCGCCCGCTCCAGGGCCACACGCGCTCGAACGGGACGTAGGCGTAGTACACGACCGGGCCGTAGGTGTCCCCGTGCTCGTTGTCGCGCGGGAAGTGATGGTAGATCGGCTTGCCGTGGACGATCCGGTCGGCGCCGATCACGCCCGCGTACCCCACGTCGATCACGTTCGAGTCCACGACGTTGAGCCCCACCCGAAAGCCGATCAGGAACACCAGGCCGACCACCAGCCACGTCGTCGGCACCAGCAGCGGCGGGTCGGCCGTCGCCCCAAGTCGGGGTTCGCGCGCGCGGGCGCGCGCGAGCAGCAGCATGCGCACCAGCAGGTAGGCCAGGGGCGGGTACGCGAGCGGGACCGAGACCCCGATCTCCCCATGGCTGAAGAAGCCCAGCGAGACCGAGAAGCTGGCCAGCACGAGAAGGTCCAGGTGGCGCAGCGAGCGCAGCCGCCGGCGATCCACGAAGGGGGCCACGAACAGGACCAGCAGCGGGATCCAGACGTAGAGCGCCCCCGCCTTGCGGCCGAACGCGCCGGGGTACCCCCGCGCCATCGACCAGGCCACCTGGAAACCACTCCAGGACTCCAGCACCCTCCCGGTGCGGTCGTCGATGATCACCTGGGCGATCTCCTTGCGCTCAGACGACGGCTGGCCGCGCCGCGGAGCCGTGAAGTAGGAGACCTGCCAGCGGCCGGATCCCTTGAGGTAGGCCGAGGCCGTGGCGCCGGGATGGCGGCGCAGCGTCGCCACCACCGTCCGGTCGCGTGCGGCGATCCGCAGGACGTCGCGCGCCGAGCGCAGACGTCCGCGCGGCGGCACCACCTGGCTGGCGGGTGTGACCAGCTGGTCGGGGTCGGTGGGCGCCCGCGAGCGCGGCGCGGCCGTGGTGGAGCCGGCGGCGCCACCGGCTCCCGCAGCGGGCTGGGGGGCGGCGGCGGTCAGCGCCAGGGCCGCGGCGACGACCACCGCGACCGCCCCACCGCCCCACCGGGGCGCGACGTGTTGCCCTCGCGTGCTCAGAGCCGGAAGTGTGCCCGCACCATCGGCTCCACGTCGCGCACCGACCACTGGGCCCGGTCCTCGCTGCTGGCAGGGCCGGCGCCGCACCACAGCAGCGGGCACAGCGAGTCGTCCCGGTGCAGCGAGCCGTGGCTGCCAGCACCGAGGTGCCCGGCACCGCCCCAGTCGGTGAACTCGTGGCCCGGCGCAGCCGAGAGGAGCACGTCTCCGGAGTGGGCGCATTGCAGCGCCGACCAGGCCCGCCCGAGCGGGTCGGGGTAGTCGTCGCTGACCAGCACCCCGTCCTGCACCCTCGCCGCCACGACGTCGAGCTCACCAGCCACGCTCCAGCGCTCGCCGCGCAGGTCCGCGAGCTCCCCTCCGGGCGAGAACCTGAGCCGTCCGGGGTCGCCAGCGATGATCGCCTCGCCGTCCTCGAGCCACAGGGCCAGATCGACCGCGTCGGACTCCAGCCCCGCCTCCACGACGTCGTAGACCACCCCCTCGCGCAGCTCGGGGTCGAGCGCGTAGACCATCGCGGCCCGCTGTCCGGGGCACAGCGCCACCTCGCCCTCCTCGGGGGCCGGGTCGTCGGGTTGCAGGACGCGCCAGCCGCCGACCAGCTCCTCCAGCTCGATCGGGGAGTCGACCTGGGATTGGGCGTGGTCGGCCAGGACGATCACGGCGTGATCGGCCAGGAACTCGTCGAAGCCCCCTGCCGCCTCCATCACCCGCTGGAGCTGGCGGTCGGCCAGCTCGACCGAGGTCAGCTGCGCCTCGGGGCCCCGCCGGTGCGACCAGGCGTCGTTGTCGGGCAGCGACAGCAGCAGGAAGTCGAACAGGTCGTGCTCCACCAGGTAGGCGCCGACGCAGCCGGCATGGGCGTCGCGCGCCCCCGGGAGCCCCAGCTGCGATCGGCACCCGGTCGGGCGCGAGGAGAACAGGTCGGCGTAGAAGAGCTCCTGGGGCCCGTACACGGCATGGCGGAACAGCGTCGCCCCTACCAGCCGGGCCAGCGCGCTCTCGGTGCTGATCGGGTGGCGGTGGCGGCCGCGGTAGACCATGAAGGTCGTCCCCGCGGTCCTCAGCCCGGCGTCGTCCAGCGACTCGAACACCGTGGGCGTGCGCCGCGAGAGGTGGGCGAGGTTGAGGTTGTAGATGGTGTCGGTGAGCGAGCGCTGGATCCCGAACGCCCGGGTGGCCGGCAGGCTGGACCCGTATTCGACGTAGCGTGCCTCGCCCCGATGGAACCAGTTCATCGCCGGGATCCCGTGCCGGTCGGGCCCCACGCCCGTGGCAATCGCCGAGGTGCACACCGGGGTGACCGACGGGAACGCCGAGACGCAGTCGTCCACGTAGACGCCGTGCTCCATGAGGTGGGCCAGCGCCGGCGTCCGGCCCTCCTCTACGGCACGCTCGAGGCTCTCGGAGCGCAGCCCGTCGATGACCACGAGCACCAGCTTCCTGATCGATCCCCGCTTCCCGCCGCGCCCGCGGCCCCGCGCGGTGCTCACCGCAGGACGCGCAGGCCGGCGTATTTGCGCTGGTCGCGATGGCGCCCGCGGACCAGCAGCACCAAAGCGACGGCGACCACGACCAGCGAGAGCGGCGGGAGCACGACCGCGACGGCCGCGAACGCCAGCGCCAGGCCCTCCAGGTAGATGACCAGCGCCGCGCGCGCCTCGCGGTCGAGCCGGGCGACGACCCGCCCGAAGAAGTTGCGCACGGCCGCCTGGGTCAGTGCGGCGCAGGCCAGCCCGCCGACTAGTCCGGGCCAGGCCGGCTCTCCCACGTCGGCCAGCGACCCCCCGAATTCCAGGGCCCCCATCCCGATGCCCACGCCGCCCACCGCCGCCGCCAGCGCGCCCGGTCCCAGCGCCGGGGCGCCGCGCCGGCGCTCGATGACGGTCACCACCACCAGGCCCGCGGCGGCCGCCAGCAGGAAGATCGGGCTCTCGAGGAAGCTGTAGTCGGTTCGA
>DATFPO010000214.1:0-2452 GCA_035264745.1 Solirubrobacteraceae bacterium
GCGCCCATGGCCTCGAAGCCGGCGGCGTAGGCGTCGAGCGCCTGGCCGACTCGGGCGCCGAGCCGCCCCGCCAGCCCCAGGGCGGCCGGCGCCACGGGGGCGCTCAGGTGGGCGAGCCCCGGAAGGTAGGTGTCGTCGAAGTCCAGGACGTGCCCGGCGGCGCCCAGAAAGGCCACCCGCTCCAGCAGCCCGTCCCCGGCGGCCCACGCCGCACGGGCGGCCGGCTCGTCCCGCCCACCGACGGCGCAGGCCAGCCAGTCCAGGAGCGCCACGCGGTAGGCGCCGTCGATCCGCTCGGCTGGCGACGCCGACGCCATGGCGGTTAGTTCATGGAGGGGTCGGGCGGCATCCGGGCCACCAGCGCGTAGCTGCCGCCCTTGCGCTCCAGCACCCTGCTCCAGAGGTGGTCGGGGTCGGCGCAGAACAGGTCCTCGCGCTCGGCGGCCTCGACGATCCAGTCGTCGCGCTCGAGCTCGGCCTCGAGCTGGCCGGGGCCCCAGCCGGCGAGGCCGGCGAACACCCGCGCCCGACGGGTGATGGCGGGAAGGCCGTCCACGTCGCTGCCGGCGGCCACGAACCCGACGTCGCCCAGCACGGTGGTCGCGGCCTCGGAGGGATCGTCGAACTCGGCCAGCACGACCACGCCGGTGGGTTGCACCGGTCCGCCGACGTGCACGTGCTCGTCCGGGTCGACGAGCTCACCGAGGTCGGGGACGGCTTCGTCCACCGTGTGCTCGCTGCGGCGGTTGAGCACGACCCCCATCGCGCCCTCGTCACCGTGGTCGGCGATCAGCACGACGGTGCGGTGGAAGTTGGGGTCGAGCAGGTCGGGCCCGGCGATCAGGAGCTTTCCGCGAAGCGACTCCACGCAGAGCATTGTGCCCCCGCCGGCCGCGGTTGACCCGGGGGGCTAGCGCTCGCGGCCGACCTGAGTATTGGCAGGCCCGCCGCCGCGCAGTCGGCCGCGGTACATGACCGGGGTGGTGAAGGGCATCGCCACCTCGCCGGTCGGCGACATGGCGATCAGCCCTCCGTGCCCGCCCAACGGGCGCACGCGTCGCTCCAGGACCGCCTCTGCGGCCTCGGACAGCGTCAGGTTGCGATGCCGGACGAGCGCCGCCACCTCGTGCGCCGCCACCGCACGGATCAGGTGCTCGCCGTCGCCGGTGGCCGACACCGCGCACACGCCGTCCTCCGCATACACGCCGGCGCCGACCAGCGGAGAGTCGCCCACCCGCCCTGGCAGCCGGCCGCGCAGCCCGCCGGTCGAGGTCCCCGCCGCGAGATGACCGTCCGCGTCCAGTGCCACCGCGCCCACGGTCCCGGGCGCCGCGGCCTCCCAGCGCTCGCGTTGGCGATCGGTGACGAACCATTCCGGGTCCTCCAGGCGCAGGCCCCAGTCCTGCGCCAGGCGCTCGGCGGCCGCGCCGGCCATCAGCACGTGGTCGGTGCGCTCCATCACCGCGGCGGCCAGGGCGATCGGGTTGCGCACCTGGGTGACCCCCGCCACCGCGCCGGCCTGCCGGTCGCGGCCGCACATGATGCCGGCGTCCATCTCCACCGCGCCGTCGCGATGCAGGACCGAGCCGCGGCCCGCGTTGAACAGCGGGCAGTCCTCGAGCAGCCGCACCGCCGCCTGCACCGCGGACACCGCCCGCCCGCCGGCGCCGAATTCGGCGGCACCCGCCTCGAGCGCCCGGGCCAGCGCCTCGCGATGCGGCCGATCGTCCTCCGGCCGCCTACCGCCCGCGCCACCATGGACCGCGATCGCCGGTTCGCCCACCGGCGGACCCTACGGCGTGGGACCCGTGCGCGGCGTATCCCGGCCGCGGCGGCGGTCAGGAACCTGGCACTCCCGCCGCTACACTCGGCTCGGGCGCCGACGTAGCTCAGCTGGTAGAGCACTTCACTCGTAATGAAGGGGTCCCCGGTTCGAGTCCGGGCGTCGGCTCTCGGCAGATCCCCCTGCAAAAGCCGCTTTTCTGGCAACGGGAACGGTTCGAGACAGGCCTCCCTTAAAACCGTTGTGGAACCGCCGGTTATCCGTCTGCGCCGGTTCCCAAAGGGTTCCTTCTCCTGAGGAACCGCCACGTCGGACGCTCTGGGCCATTCCGTCCGGAACGACCGGGATGCTTCGGTTGTGCCTTACAAAGATCCAGACAAGCAGCGCGACTACAAGCGCGAATGGCAGCGACAAAGGCGGATGGGAACCCGAGGAACCGCAGGAGGAACCCGAGGAACCGAAGGAACCGTCGTGGACATGCCCACGCGCGTGCACACGGCCGAGGACGTCCGGCGACTGCTGGAGGAGCAGGTGATTGCGGTTCGGCTAGATAGGCGGGTCCGCACCGTGGAGAGGGCGAAGACGATCGGGTACCTGGCGCGTCTATGTCTCCAGGCGATTGAGACGGCCGACTTGGTAAGCCGCTTGGAGGCGCTTGAGGCCGTACTT